>NZ_JBXWSM010000014.1:0-73594 GCF_059613405.1 Ruegeria sp. BHSA118 | reverse complement strand
CAAAGAGATCAAATACAGAACCCGTTTCGCGGCCGTGGCCAGAAAACAACCTGCGCCAACACGCGTGGCCAAGCTGTTTCTGGAAACTCTGGCAAAGGTGCATTCTCAGGTACAGTAGGAACAAGGTCAGGGTGTCTTGATTCCCAAGCCCAAACCCGCCCGCCCTTAAATCAGTGCGCGGCGCGAGGCCGGGTGGATCAATCGCAAGCTGCGGTAACGATCATCTCGACCTTCAGAACATCACGGGCCAGTTTCGCCTCGCCACAGGCGCGGGCCGGGGCGTGACCCTCTGGCACCCAGGCATCCCAGACCGCGTTCATTTCGGCAAAGTCGGCCATGTCCGACAACCAGATCACGCATTGCAGGATACGCGTCTTGTCGCTGCCGGCCTTGGCCAGAAGGTCCTCGACCTTGGCAAGGATGTCACGAGTTTGATCGGCAACGGTTGCGGCATCGGAAACCTGACCGCACAGATAGGCGGTTCCGTTATGTTTGACGATGCGGCTCATGCGTTTGGCGGTCTCGATCCGAGTGATGGTCACGACTGCTGTCTCCTGTCACGATAGGTATGTTCCGGTCGGGCGATAGAGCGAAACGACGCCGACCGCCAGCCCGGACCTTCGTTCATCGAATAATTGCCAGCCTGCCGCGCGGGTTTTTCAACCTCACAGCACGCCTATGTCCGGTGCGCAGCGATGTGACAATCCGTTGCCAGCGCCTTGCGGACGGGTCGTTTTCGCCGATGCCTTTTCTTTCCTGTCTTGCGCGCCTCGGCCAACGCATTCGGTGAAACATCGCGGCTTTGGTTCACAAGGCGTTTGACGGAGATTTCCCAGTCTGCTTTCAATCGGTCAAGAGCTCCACCGCTCGTCCCAATATCGGAGCGCCATATGCCACCCGACACTGCCAAAACACTGCTTTTTGCATGTCCGATACAGGACAGCAAAGTTGGTCGACTGACGTCAATGGTTCCAACAAAGGACGGGTGGTCATGACCCGCGATGTGCTGCTGCAACCCTATCAGCTGAAACATCTGACGCTGAAGAACAGGATCATGACGACCAGTCATGAACCCGCCTACCCCGAAGACGGGATGCCGAAAGAGCGTTACCGTGCCTATCATGAGATGCGCGCGAAAGCTGGGGTGGCGATGACCATGACGGCGGGCTCTGCCACCGTCAGTCGCGACAGCCCGCCGGTGTTCAACAACGTCCTTGCCTACAAGGACGAGGTGGTGCGCTGGATGGCTGAATTGACGGATGCCTGCCATGCTCATGGTTGCGCGGTCATGATCCAGTTGACCCATCTGGGGCGGCGCACGGGTTGGAACAAGGGCGATTGGCTGCCGTCGGTCTCTTCTTCGCATTATCGAGAACCGGCCCACCGAGCCTTTGCCAAGAAGATGGAAGACCATGATATCGAACGGATCGTAAGCGATTACGCCGATGCAGCCGAGCGTATGAAGGCCGCGGGTCTCGACGGAATCGAATTGCAAGCCTATGGCCACCTGATCGATCAGTTCTGGTCACCGCTCACCAATACGATGGACGCGCCCTATGGCGGCAGTTTCGACAATCGGTTGCGGTTCGGCTTCATGGTTCTGGATGCGATCCGCGACCGTGTCGGGCAGGATTTCATCGTTGGCGTCCGCTATACCGCGGATGAAGTTGAAAAAGGCGGCATCACCGAAGAAGACGGGCTGGAAATCGCCCGAAGGCTGCGCGACAGCGGTCAGGTCGATTTCCTGAACGTTATTCGCGGGCGCATTCATACGGATCCGGCCATGACGGATGTGATCCCGGTACAGGGTATGAAAAGTGCGCCTCATCTGGATTTTGCCGGGCGTGTACGAGCCGAAATCGGGATGCCGACTTTTCATGCATCGCGCATTCCCGATGTGGCAACCGCACGACATGCCGTGGCCTCGGGGTTGCTGGATATGGTCGGCATGACCCGCGCGCATATGGCCGACCCGATGATCGTGTCCAAGATCCGGGCCGGTCGGGAAGATGACATCCGCCCCTGCGTCGGCGCAACCTACTGCCTGGACCGGATTTATCAGGCGGGTGAAGCCCTTTGCATTCACAACCCCGCTACCGGGCGCGAATTGTCGATGCCGCATGTGATCCCCGCGACCAGGTCCCGCCGCCGGGCGGTCATCGTCGGCGCCGGGCCCGGAGGGCTTGAAGCCGCGCGGGTCGCGGCAGAGCGCGGGCATGACGTTACCGTACTGGAAGCAGCCCCTGAACCCGGCGGTCAGGTGCGTCTGGCTGCGCAATCCCGACGCCGGGCCGAGATGATCGGGATCATCGACTGGCGCATGGCGCAATGTGCTGCGCGCGACGTCGGGTTCCAGTTCAACACGTTTGCAGAGGCGGAGGACGTGACAACCCTTGCCCCGGATATGGTCGTGATCGCAACCGGTGGCCTGCCCGAGACGACAATCCTGGAAACCGGCAACGACCTGGCGGTTTCGGCGTGGGACATCCTGTCGGCAGACGTGCACCCGGGCGAAAATGTCCTGATCTACGATGATGCGGGCGACCACCCGGCCCTGATGGCGGCCGAGGTCATCGCCGGGTCTGGAGCGCGGGTTGAGATCATGACCCGCGACCGCAGCTTTGCGCCCGAGATCATGGGTATGAATCTGGTGCCATATATGCGGGCGCTGCAAAAAACGGGGGCGGTCTTCACCGTTACCCGAACGCTGAAATCGCTGGTACGCTCAGGCAATCAACTGGAAGCGGCGATTGGAACGGATTACTCGGATCTTGTTGAAAAGCGCATGTATGATCAGGTGATTGTCAATCAGGGCACCTTGCCTCTGGATGATCTCTATTTCCAACTCAAGCCGCTTTCGCGAAATCGTGGCCGTGTGGATCACGACGCTCTGGTCGCCAATTCAGGTGACGTGTTTCCGCAGGTGAACCCGAATGCCGGTTTTGATCTTTACCGGATCGGAGACGCCGTTTCTTCGCGCAACATACACGCGGCAGTCTATGACGCGCTGCGCCTTGGCCTTCGGTGGTGACGCCATCGGAAAATGCGTTGAACACGTACAGCCGATTGCCTGGACGACATGAAACCCCTTATGCGCCCGAACGAAAAAGGACCGGACATGAGCAATATTGAGGTCATCGAGACCGTTTGGATACCGCTGCCTGACGGCACGAAACTTGCGGCGCGCCTGTGGCTGCCGGAAAGCGCGAAAAACGCCCCTGTGCCCTGCATCCTGGAATACATCCCCTATCGCCGCCGGGACAGGACACGCATGCGGGACGAAAGCATGCACCCGCAGTTTGCCGCCGCCGGTTACGCGTCGGTCCGCGTTGATATCCGAGGCTATGGCGACAGTGATGGTGTCGCCGAAGACGAGTATTCGCATCAGGAGATTCAGGACGGTCACGACGTCATCCAGTGGATCGCCGATCAGGATTGGTGCGATGGAAATGTCGGAATGTTCGGCAAAAGCTGGGGCGCATATAACGCGTTCCAGGTGGCGGCGACGCGCCCTGCGGCATTGAAGGCGATCGCGCCAGTGATGGGAACGGATGACCGGTGGCGCGAAGACATTCATTTTTACGGGGGTTGTCTGGCCACCGACAATTTCTGGTGGGGTTCGATCATGCAGCTGTACAACGCCATGCCACCTGACCCAGCGATTGTCGGCGCGGACCGCTGGCTTGACATGTGGCGCGAGCGGTTAGAAGGCGCCGCGTTCTGGCCGGCCATGTGGCTGGAACACCAGACCCATGACGAGATGTGGCGGCGTGGTTCGATCTGCGAGAACTATGCCGACGTGGATGTGCCGGTCTACTTTTTCGGCGGTTGGATGGATCTCTACCGCGACACACCATTCCGCATCGCCAAACACCTCAGCGGGCCGGTCAAGATCCTGATGGGGCCATGGGCGCATCTTTACCCGCATGAAGGGGTGCCCGGCCCCAAGGCTGATTTCGTCGGTGAGGTCATCCGGTTCTGGGATCACTGGCTGAAGGGAAAAGACACAGGGTTGATGGACGAACCGCCGTTGCGTTTTTTCCTTCAAGACAGCGCAGCGCCGACCGGAACGCATCTGGAACGTACGGGGCGCTGGGTCGAAGAGCCGAGCTGGCCGTCACCGAATGTCACCAATACGTCCCTGTGGCTGAATCATCTGACGCTTGAGGCAGACCCCCTTTCCGCAGCAGAGCTTGCGATTTGCTCGCCGCAAAGCTTCGGGGCGGCCGCAGGTGATATGTGCTCTTTCGCCATTCCCGGAGACATGGCGGCAGATTGCCGGATCGACGCCGCCGGCGCGTTGCAGTTCAAAGCGGCGCCACTTGAAGACGCACTTGATATCCTGGGGCAACCATCGGTCGATCTGAAAGTGTCAGCAGATCAGGCTCAGGGCTTTGTCGTTGCGTTGCTGGTGGACGAAGCCCCGAACGGTGCGCAGACGCTGATTGCCCGGGGATTCTGCAACCTCAACCACCGGATCAGCGATACAGAACCCACGCCGATCACACCCGGGGAAGAGATGGCTGTAACCGTTCCGATGTATGGAACAGGATATCGGGTTCCGTCAGGTCATCGTATCGTCTTGCAGATCGCTTCGGCGTATTGGCCCGTACTATGGCCTGCCCCCGAACCTGTGACACTTACGATCCGTCCGGGTCAATCTCAGTTGCACTTGCCCATCCGAAACCCAGGCGTTGACACAACCGAACCCCGCCCGCTGCCGGAACCAGCAGCGTCCGGTGGGGCCGCAAGAAAGACCAAGGTGCGCTCGGGATCGATGGAACGCTCGGTCCACACGGACCTGAACAATGGCAAGGTGACACACAGGTTTTTTCTGGACGGGGGCGTCTTCGGGCCGGTGGGTGACTTCCGCCTGGACGATATTGGGACGGTGCTCAGCGACGTGTCGGATCGAAGATATACAATCCTTCCGGGTGATCCGCTTTCGGCTGTTGCCACGATGGAGCAGACCGCCGGTTTCGACCGTGAGGACTGGTCAGCCAGGATCTGGACCTATTCCGAACAACGGGCAACGGCCACCGAGTTTCATTTGATCTCGCGACTGAAGGCATGGTCAGGGGAGGAACTTATCTTTGAAGAAGAGAACGCGCATGTCATTCCGCGCAATGGGATGTAGTTGAAAACATCTTGGAACAATTGCGTTGAGGCCCGTGACAGGACTTGCCTTTGCAGTCCTGTCAACCCAACCGAATGGTCCAGGCCTGCGCGGATATGTCTGGACGGCTCAGTCGTTGAACCATGTGCCGGTCAGAACCCCAAAGCACTGCCGGATTTGATGGTATCCATCGAAACGAAGGTTCTGAATTTTCGAATATTGCCGTTTTCAAAGAACATCCTGCGGGTGAAATCTTCGTAAACCGCCATGCTTTCGACGACCACGACAACCATGAAATCCACCTCTCCGGTCACGTAAAAGCATTGCTGGACTTCCGGAGCATTCAGCAGGGTTTTCTTGACGGCATCGATCTCGTCCGGGGTTTCACTGACCAGTTCAAGTTCAACGAAGATGGTAAGCTGAAGACCTACGGCCGCCGGGTCAACAACGGCCACATTGGCACGTATCACGCCCTCGGCCTCCATCCGGCGGATACGGCGCTGCACCGAGGGTGCGGACAGATTTACGGCCTCGCCAATCTTGTGCTGCGTGGTTCTGTTGTCTTGTTGCAGAATCCGCAGGATCGCGCGGTCAAAGTCATCCAATTGCGTCATGTGAAAGAAACTTGCATGGTTTGCCACCAACTAGAGCCCTTTTTTCAGGTCACTTGCAATAAACTTGTTTCACACATGCAAAGCAACACGTCGAAGGGGAAGTTTTGCCGTGACAGCATTGACAGAACGCCTGCGTGCGTTGCGCCACGAGTTTCATCGCAACCCCGAGCTTGGGTTTCAGGAAGTCTGGACCAAGGCCCGGATTGCCGGGCATCTGCGCAACCTGGGCATCGAGGTGTTTGAAGGGGTCGGTGTCGTGGGCGTCTTGAAGGCGGGCAATGGCAATCGCGCCATCGGGCTGCGCGCGGATTTCGACGCGCTGCCGATCACCGAGGTCAACACGTTTGCGCACAAGTCGCAGAACGAAGGTGTCATGCATGCCTGTGGCCATGATGGCCACACGGTGATGCTGCTTGGGGCCGCCGAATTGCTGGCCAAGGATCCGGCGTTTGACGGCACGGTTGTCTTTCTGTTCCAGCCCAATGAAGAGCATGGGCTTGGGGCAAAAGCGATGATCGATGAGGGCGTGTTGCGCGCCTTCCCGATTGATGAGGTTTACGGCGCACACAATCTTCCCGGTGAGCCTGTCGGGCGGGTATCCACCCGCGCCGGTGTCATCTGTTGCAGTGAAAGCCTGTTTGAAATCACGCTTTCCGGTCAGGGCGGTCATGCCTCGATGCCCCATGTCGGGCGCGAAACGATCACGCCTGCGGCGGAACTTGTATTGGCCCTGCAAACCATCGTTTCACGCAAGCTTGCACCTTCATCCGGCGCCGTGGTGTCGGTGACTGAATTCATCACCGACGGGCAGCGCAATGTCCTTCCGGGGCGCACTGTTCTGAAAGGTGACGCGCGGGCCATGTCACCCGAAGACCGCAGCCTGATCGAGCGCACCATGCGCCAGATCGCAGCCGGCGTAGCCGAAAGCCATGGCGTCGAGGTGAGTGTGGATTTCCGTACTGAATTCATCGAGGCAAGCAATGATGCCGATGCCGCATCGCATGTCGTTTCGGCGGCTGCGGCCATGGGTCTTGAGGTTGACGGAGACCGCTCGGCCATGTCTTTCTCGGAAGATTTTGCCGAATTTGCCGCCGTTGTGCCCGGGTGTTTCCTGCTTATCGGCAACGGGACCGAAGGATCAAACGGCCGTCCGCTGCATTCGGCTGATTACGATTTCAACGACGCACTGCTCCCGCTGGGTGCAGAACTCTGGGCAGAGCTGGTACGGCAGCGCCTGCCACTGACCCCCTGACAGGATACACGACCATGACAAAAATCATCGCCCATCAGGCAGGCAGGCCGAACTTCGGCCCCGCTGCCGTAACTGTTTTGACACAACAGGATTTCGATCGCGCAGCAAGGGAGATCACCCAATGGGAGGGGTATGCGCCTACGCCTCTGCATTCTTTGCCCGCGTTGGCAGCCGAGATCGGAGTCGCGGAGGTTCACTACAAGGATGAAGGTCCCCGGTTTGGTCTTGGAAGTTTCAAGGCCTTGGGGGGTGCCTTTGCCGCCTTGCGCGTTCTGCAACGTGAAATATCGCGTCGGACGGGTCAGGATGTGTCATTGGAAGATATCCGTACTGGCCGCTGCGCCGACATGGTTGCCAGTATCACGCTTGTTTCGGCGACCGATGGCAACCACGGTCGGTCGCTCGCGTGGGGGTGCAAGCGGTTCGGCGCGCCTTGCCGGATCTACATTCACGCCGAAGTCAGTGAAGGCCGCGCGCAGGCCATGCGCGAACTCGGGGCCGACGTCGTACGCATCGATGGAGACTATGACGCCTCGGTGGATCAGTGTCGGCAGGAAGCCGACGAGAATGGCTGGTTCGTGGTTTCGGACACATCCTGGCCGGGCTACTCCGACCCGCCGCGCGACGTGATGTCGGGCTATGGCGTCATGGTCAAAGAAATCGTGAATGCAATGGACACCGCACCGACGCATGTCTTTCTGCAAGGTGGAGTTGGAGGGCTTGCCGCGGCAGTTGCGGCAGCATTGCGTCAGGCCTGGGGTGATGCTTCTCCGCGCGTCGTGGTCGTGGAACCGCATCTGGCGGCGTGTCTGTTCGAAAGCGCAAGGCAGGGGCAAGCCGCGTCTGTAGATATCGACGAAGAGACCATCATGGCGGGTTTGTCCTGCGGGGTGCCGTCACCGATGGCGTGGGAGGTTTTGCGCAGCGAAGCCGCGGACTTTCTGGCAATCGACGATCAGTTGATACCGCCCACCGTTCGTCGTCTGGCGCGCCCGCAAGGCAGTGATCCGGCGATCGAAGCCGGAGAGAGCGGCGTTGCCGGATTGGCTGCATTGATCGAAGCGGCCAACAACCCCGAGCTTTTCCAGAAGCTTGGATTGACGCCGCAGTCTCGGGTTTTGACGATCGGTTCCGAAGGTGTGACGGATCCCGATATATATGACCGGATCATGCAAGGCGACGTGTAGCTCAGCCCAAAGCCCTGTTGCAATGGGCCCTTGGACGGTTGAATCCGACATAGTGCCTTGCGACAGAGAAGTTCCATCAAACGACATCCCGATGTCGTAGGAGTTGTATACAGGCCTGACCCGCATCAGTAGCGGTTGGCTATGATACGCGCGTTAAACGAAAACTGGGCGCTGTTCCTAGGGATGTTTATGCTGATGGTTGCCAACGGTCTGTTGGCGACGCTGCTGACGATCCGGGGGGCCAGTCTGGGATTTAGTGACTTCACGATTTCCGTCATGCAGGCAAGCTATCCCCTGGGTGCGCTTGCGGGGACGGCACTTGCCCCGAGGCTGGTCGAAAATGTCGGGCATATTCGGGCATTTTCGGCCCTCGCCTCGCTGGTTTCGATTGCGGCCATTGTGCATCTGCTGACCAGCGACGCGATCAGCTGGAGCGTGATGCGTCTGTTGGGCGGGTTTTGTTACCCGGGGCTTTACGTCATCACCGAAAGCTGGCTGAACGCGAAATCCGAGAACAACATGCGCGCTCAGGTTCTGTCGCTGTATTTCATTATCCAGCTTGCCGGCCCAGCGCTTGGCACCGCCATCGTCGGCTTTCCCGACCCCACTGGGAACCTGCTGTTCGGCCTTGTTTCCATCCTGATTTCGCTTTCGATCGTGCCGCTTCTTCTGTCGGGCAACAAGGCGCCGGAATATGCCGCGCCGGAACGCATGTCGGTTCCCGTGCTTTACAAGGTTTCGCCCGTCGCAGTCATCGGAATCGTTCTGGTCAGCATCGGTGTCGCGGCGTCCTATATCTCGTTGCCGCTTTATGCATTGCAAAACGGCTTTACGGCGGCGCAGGCGTCAGGGGCGCTGGTGGCGGCGCTGATCGCCGGTGCGGTGGTGCAATACCCGATCGGCTGGTTGTCTGATCACACCGACAGACGCTATGTGGTCATCGGGCTGGGTGTCGTTACGACCCTGTCCAGTCTTTGGATGGCCATCGATACGTCTGCGTCTCATATCGTCTATGGTTTTGTACTGATCGCAATCGGGCTGTATCCCGCGTATTCGATCCTGACGGCACATGCCAATGATCAGCTCAAGCTGTCTCAGATCGTTCCCGCCAGTGGCACGATGGTGCTGCTGCTGAATGTCGGCCTGCTGGTGGGAACCATGCTGGGGCCGAACTCTATCTCATTGTTCGGCGGGCGCGGTCTTCAGTTTCTTCTGGCGGCTATCGGTATTGCGGTCGCCCTTTTCGCGTTGATCCGGCGTGTTCAGGTGGCCGCTCCCACCGACACCGGCGATGTGCAGGTCGTGGGGATTATCGGCACCGGGCAACCCGGGGTTTTGCAGGCCGAAACCTGGGTTCAAGAGGAAGAAACCCGGACAAACCCGGACTCATCCCAAGGGTTCAAAGCATAGACTGTTTCATTCGCGCCCGGCGCGACGGACGTCGTGCCGATGCGGCGGTCAAACCGAGACCGAAGCCGCCTTTGAAGCACCGGACCATTCTGCACCGCAGGACCCCGTCAGAAATCCGTCGCTCAACCGAATATCAGGATCAGCGCCACGCAGCGCGCGCGCCACTTCTCCCTGGGGAAGATCACCGTCGATACGTTTTCGATACAGTTCGCACAGCTGACGGAATCCGCCAGACTGTGGCGACAGACGCAACGCCGAGATGCCAGCCTGTTTCAGCAGGTCGATCTGATGGTCCGTGCAGGCATGGCTGTCTGACAGGGTCTGCACACCGTTCATGGCCATAAATGGCTTGCCGTCACCGGTCAGAACGTCCAACCCGTCCGGATCGTCTTCGCAGGCAAACTGGCAATTGTCCTTGCTGCGCCCATGCAATCGCGCGTGGTAACAGCGCCCGGAAATGGCCAGCGGCAACCTGCCATGCCCCCATATTTCGATCGCGAAGCCCAAGTCCGCGGCAGCTTGCGCCAGCGTTTTGACCGACGCGATGGGCAATTCCGGCGGAAGACAAATCCGGCACGCACCCCGAGCAGCCAACCATTTCAAAGTGCCTTCGTTGTAGACATTTACCAACGGGCCGACGGCAAACGTGCAGGTGTCGGGCAAATGTGCCAGCGCGGTCAGATCGTTGATCTCGACCATGACGCCCATTTCTGCAAGCTCTGCGGTGAGTTTGCGCTCGCGTTTCAGGGTCACCAGGGCCAGGCTTGTCAGCGCAACCTCTTTGCCCGCCTCCACCAGCCGGGAAATCGCCGCGGGGATACGATCCTGATAAAACGGCAAGCGCTTGGAACAGACCAGTTCCCCAAGCACGACGCGGTCGACGGGCGATCGGGCCAGATCATCGTAAAATGCCGCCCAGGTTTCGGCGGGCCAGAAGAACTGGTTCGGGCCTACTGTCAGTTCCATCGGATCACCTCCACGTCTTTTTGTAAGCGCCGGTCGTCATGGCCTGCCCTTCCGACAATCGCGCAAGCATACCTTCGGGCATCGGCCGGCCTGACTCTAGCGCATCGACCGCGGCACGAAAATTTCGAACGACTTGTGCGACATAGGATTTTGATCGCTGGCGCCCTTCGATCTTCAAGGCCGTCACGCCTGCCTTTTGCAATTGTGGGATCAGCCGTTCGGCGTTCAGGCTGACGGGATCCTCGAACAGGTGCCCGGTTTTTTCACCTGCGGAAAAACACCCTTTGCACAAAGTCGGATAAGGTGCGGGCTCATCCCGTTGGACGCGGTGGATCAGGTAACCGCCAAGGCGCGCGTTCAACGCGCCCTGTTCTTCTTGGTACTGCACATGGCTGGCAGGAGAGCAGACACCGTTCATGTTTGGAGACAACCCCGTGGCATAAGAGGACAACGAACATCGCCCCTCGGCCATGACACACAGACCGCCGAACACGAAGACTTCGGTTTCGACATCGGTTTCAGAGTTGATCGCGGCAATTTCCGGCACGGACAAAACGCGCGGCAAGACCACCCGTTTCACACCGAAAGTTTCGGCATAGAAATTGATCACGTCAGCATTGGCCGCCGCGGCCTGCACGGACAGGTGCCTGCGCAGCCCGGAATGGTGTTGCGCGGCGTAGTCCAGCAAACCCAGATCGGCGAGAATGACAGCATCTGCACCGCAGGTTTCGGCATCCGCCACCGCTTGTTTCCAGATCCCTTCGTTGCCCGCCTGCGGGAAGGTATTGATTGCAATCAACACCTCCGATCCGTGATCATGGGCAAAGGAAATTCCGGCCCGCATTTCAGCGCGGTCGAAGTTGAGCCCCGGAAAGTTCCGCGCATTGGTTTCGTCATTGAAGCCACAATAGACCGTGTGAGCCCCCGCCCTGACGGCTGCACGCAGGGCCGCAGGCGTTCCCGCCGGGCAAACGATTTCCATTACCATAGGATCGCGTCCTCGGGTCGGGTCAGGCACAGGCCGGTCCGACGCTCTGCAAGGGCGATGATCTGCTTCAGCGGGCGTGCAAACGGGCCGGAAAGGGTTGCGGCCTCGTGCGCGAGGTCCAGCTCTGCGTCGTCAATTGCGTTGCGCAGCGCCAGTGCCGCGGCTGTGTCGCCCTCGATCACCAGATCGCGCGAAAAGAACAGGGCGTCGCCGTCGAACGCACCGTGAACCAGCCCAAGAAGGGCCGCGAGAGGGCCGGAAATTCGCGCGGCCCCTGCCACGCGCCCGCGGCTCAGTCTTATTCTTGGTGCGCCGTCATTCGGTTCAAGCAGAAGGACAACGGGCAGATCCGTTGGATCAAGCACAAAGGCAGCCCGGCTGTATTCACCGAGCCGGTTGAGTAAATCGGGGTGTTTCCTGGTTATTTTGCGGGAAAACACTGTCAGTGACAGCGACAATGGTGCCAGCGGAACAAACCGCAGGGCCGCAGCCAAAGCGGCAGGGCATTGCGGTATCGGGTTTCGGGGATCGGACAAACAGACCTCCTGCTGTCTCAACAAAGTGAACCGGTGCGGCCTTCCTAAAGCCGCCCCGGCGCCCGGGACTTGACGGTTGTCAATTCGACCGGTCTGTTTCGCTGCTAGAGGGTGGGCACCACCGCCGGAGCAAACCCATTCGCACTCTGCCGCCATATCCCAGCCTTCGACATTTTCTGAAATGGTGTGAAGAAACAGGTCAATACAGGCGCGTCGCCGAACCGGTTTCCGTGCGCCATCAAATGACCGCTGTTCACCGCGCCGTGCTTGAGGCGGGTGGGCCGGTTCTGCAATTTGACCACCCGACAGACGTGTCCACTGATCGGTTCGATACCCCCGTCGTCGTCAACCTGTTCGGCACTTCGGAACGCGTCGCCGCCGGGCTGGGCGTTTCTTCCGATGGGCTGGATGATCTGGGCACGTTTCTGGCCGCGCTTCGGGCCCCGACGCCGCCGGGCGGGTTGCGGGATGCGCTGTCCCGGTGGCCGATGCTGAAGGCCGCATTGTCCACACGACCGAAGCAGGTCAAAACCGCCGTTGTTCAGCAGGTTTGCCACAGCGGGGCGGATGTGGACCTGACCGCACTGCCGGTCCAGACCCACTGGCCCGGTGATGTGGGACCGTTGATCACATGGCCTGTGGTCATCACCCGGCCCCGTGGCAGCGAACCCGACGCGGCACAGACCTACAATGCCGGTGTCTATCGCGTTCAGGTGCTGGACCGGAAGCGTCTGATTATGCGCTGGTTGCCACATCGCGGCGGGGCTGCCCATCACCGCAGTTGGGCGCAGCACGGCGAAAAGACGCCGGTCGCAATTGTTCTGGGCGCAAACCCCGCGACCTTGTTGTCGGCGGCTCTGCCCCTGCCCGAAATGGTGTCTGAGCTGACATTTGCCGGGGCCCTGAACCAGAACCGGCCACGTTTGGTTCCGGCCAAATCCGTACCTCTGCTTGTACCGGCAGATGCCGAGATCGTTCTGGAAGGCTGGGTGTCGCCAAGCGAGACAGCACCCGAAGGGCCGTTCGGGGATCATACCGGGTACTACAATCCCGCCGAGCCGTTTCCGGTGATGCATGTCACGGCCGTGACCCATCGCGAGGCACCGCTGTATCTGTCGACCTATACCGGACGCCCGCCTGACGAACCCGCCATCATTGGCGAAGTGTTCAATCGCCTGGCCTTGCCGACCATTCGCGCTCAGATCCCCGAAATACACGATCTTTGGCTGCCGCCTGCCGCCTGTTCCTATCGCATCGCCATCGTCGCCATCGACAAGCGATATCCGGGCCAGGCCCGGCGCGTGATGATGGCGCTTTGGGGGATGCTGCCGCAATTCAGCTATACGAAGATGATCGTTGCGGTAGATGCCGATATCGACCCCAGAAACTGGGACGATATCGCCTGGGCGCTTGCCACGCGAATGGACCCGGGCCGCGATGTGATGATCCTGGACAGGACACCCATGGATTATCTGGATTTTGCATCGCCCGAACCCGGTCTGGCCGGAAAAATCGGCATCGACGCCACGACGAAACTGGGCAGTGAAACACGGCGGGAATGGGGGACGGTCATGCGCACCGCGGATGCCGATCACGCCTTTGCGGAAGACCTTGTAAACCGATTGATGCCGGAGCTGAGAGCATGACAAACGCCCGTGTTGTTTTGGGGGTATCCGGTGCGTCGGGCGCGGCGTTGAGCCTTGCCGTGGCCCGGTGCCTGGCGTCATCGGATATCGAGACCGATCTTGTGGTCAGTGCAGCCGGGATGCGGACACTTTCGCAGGAATGCGGCCCGGACGCTTTGCAAAACCTGCGGCAACTGGTGACGCGGCATCACCCGAGCGCCGATATCGGTGCAAGCATTGCGTCCGGGTCGGTTCCGGTATCCGGCATGATAGTTGCGCCCTGTTCCATGCGAACACTTGCCGCGATTGCGCATGGGCTGGACGATAACCTGCTGACGCGCGCCGCCAGTGTTCAGCTCAAGGAACGCAGGCCGTTGGTATTACTGACACGTGAAGCGCCGCTGACCCTGGCCCATTTGCGCAACATGACGGCAGCGGCAGAAATGGGGGCCGTCATCCTGCCCCCGGTTCCTGCGTTTTATCTGAAGCCTGACACCCTGATAGATATCGTGTCCCAGATCGCTGCGCGCGCAGTGGACTGCCTGCGCATTTGTGACCCGGTGGCGCAAGAGTGGCGACCGCAATGCGCAGGTGAGTGAGTTCGGACGCCTCCGGCGGGAGTATTTTGCAAAAGATGAAGTCGCCTGAAGGGCCGAGACAAGGCATCTTTTGGAGCGTCTTGTAGACCTTTCCTGCCTGTAGACGGGATTTGAGCGTTAGCACCGCAGCCTGGCTCCCGACGGGTCGAACGGTGCCTCGGCCAGTACGCGCGCCTTGTGCGGTTTGCCGATGACCTGAATGACCACCTCATCGCCCGGTTGTGCCGTGTTTGGGTTGCGGAACCCCAGCGCCAGCGATTTCCCGACCGAGTAACCGAACGCCCCCGACGTGACACGACCCACGGGCGCGCCGTCGGGGGTAAAGATCGGCTCACTTCCGGTGGCGTCGGCATCCTCGGTCACGTCCAGTTCAAAGATGGACAGGACCTCGCGCGGAGCTTTGTCCTTGATGGACAGATAGGCATCTTTGTGCAGGAAATCCTTGTCCAGCTTGATCAGACCCGTCAGCCCGACCTCTTGCGGCCAGTATTCCTGAGAATATTCCCGCCCCCAGGATCCATAACCCTTTTCGATGCGAAGCGACCCAAGCGCCCGCCCACCCACGGGGCCGCCACCGCAGTCTTTGGCGGCTTCGAGCAATGCAGAGTAAAGCGCGACCTGATCGGTTTCGGCGCAGTGCAGTTCCCAACCCAGATCGCCGGTAAAGCTGACCCGGATGGCCACGCAATCAACACCTGCAACAGTGATCTTTCGCGACCGCATGAAGCGGAACGCTTCGTTGGAAAGGTCTGCATTGGTCAGACGCGCCAGCGCCTCGCGTGATTTCGGGCCGGCGATGTTGAACCCGGCGATGCGGTCCGTTGCGACGTCAAGAGCTGTGCCCTGAGGCATTTCCACCATTTGAAAGAAGCGCTGATGATAGCGTTCAGCCATGCCGGAGCCAATCATCATGTATTCGTCTTCCGCCAGCTTGGTGATGGTGAAATCCCCCGCCACGCCACCGCGGACCGAGATCAGCGGCGTCAGGCAGCTGCGCCCAATTTCGGTCGGCACGCGATTGGCCACCAGTCGGTCCAGCCAGTCATAGGCACCAGGCCCCTTGATCACGTAATTGGCGAAGTTCGAGATATCGATCACGCCCACGCTGTCGCGCAGCATCTGAACCTCGCGCCCGACCGGATCAAACCAGTTCTGACGAGTGAAGCCAGTGGTCTCTTCGGTGCCGGGTTCATCGGCAAACCAAAGCGGGTGTTCCCAACCACAGTTGAGGCCAAAGACACAGCCCATCTGTTTCTGCATCTCGTAGGCGGGGCGCACACGGGCCGGGCGGCCTGCACTGCGTTCTTCATTCGGGAAGTGGATTTTGAACCGATGGGTATATGCGTCTTCGACCCGGGCCTTGGTGAACTTTTTGTCGGCCCAGTCGCCAAAGCGGGCGAGATCCCAGGCGAACATGTCATATTGCGGCTCACCCTCGATCATCCATTGCGCCGCCAGCAGACCCAAGCCCCCGGATTGCGAGAAGCCGGGGATCAGACCGCCGCAGAGGAAATAGTTCTTCAGCTCGGGCACCGGCCCCCAGAGCATGTTGGCGTCGGGCGACCAGATCATCGGGCCGTTGATCACGCGTTTCACCCCGGCAGTCGCCGCAACTGGCACGCGTTCGGTGGCGCGGATCACGTTTTCCATGATCCGGTCCAGATCGTCGGGGAACAGATCATGGGCAAAATCCAGCGGCGTGCCGTCTTCGGCCCAGAATTTCATATCTTTCTCATAAGCTCCGATCAGAAGGCCGTTGCCTTCCTGCCGGAAGTAATATTCGCCGTCGCGGTCAGCGATCGAGGGCAAACGACGGCCCAGGCTGGCGACCTCGTCGATGCTTTCGGTCACGAAATACTGATGTTCGGTCGGTTGCAGCGGCAGGGTCAGGCCCGCCAGCGCCGCCACCTCGCGCCCCCAGAGACCGGCGGCGTTGACAATCCATTGGGCATGAATGTCACCCTTCGTCGTGCGCACGATCCAGCTGCCGTCGGATTGCTGTTCCGTGGCGATCACCGGGCAGAACCGTTCGATGGTGGCCCCCATCGCACGGGCCCCGGCGGCATAGGCATGCGGTACGCCGGACGGATCCACGTTGCCGCCATCGGGTTCGAACATGATGCAGCGGATGTCATCGAACTGCGCCAGCGGGTGCAGCTCTTTGGCCTCTTCCCGGCTGACCTCGTGGAAATTCAGCCCATAGAACCGGGCCTTCGCCTCTTGCAGGCGCAACTGCTGTTCGCGCTCTTCGGTCTGGGCCAGATAGAGCGATCCGGGCTGGAACACTCCGCAGCTTTGGCCGGTTTCCTTCTCCAGCTCTTTGTACAGGTTCATCGTATAGTGCTGGATGCGGGTGATGTTGTTGTTGTCATGCAGACCGTGGATGTTGGCCGCCGCGTGCCAGGTCGATCCGCTGGTCAACTCGTCGCGTTCCAGCAGGATGGAATCCGTCCAGCCAAGCTTGGCAAGGTGATACAGGATCGACGTACCGGCAAGGCCGCCGCCGATGACAACAGCTTGTGCATGGGTTTTCATGAGGGAATGTCCTTGGATATGGCGCGGCTCAGGCGGCGATTTCTTTCATGACGGCAAGGAATTTGGCGACTTCGCCGATCGAGTTGTAGTGACACATCGAGACCCGCACACAGGCGTCATAGCCCAGCGGTGTCAGGATGTTGCCGGAATAGTGATCCGCCTTGCGCAGATGCGTGCGGATACCGTGTTCGTTCAGCCGTTTGACGACCTCGGACGAGGCCACGCCTTCGACACGCAGCGATACCAGACCTTCTCGTGCCGGGTTGTCGGCCCCGCCCAGAATGGTGACTTTTTCCATCTCGGCCAGGCCGCTCAGGTTGCCGGTGCCGTGGATCATCGCGTCGGTCAGCGCCTTTTCCTGCGTATGGATCGCATCACCCGCCGCCAGAAACTTGCCGCGCCGGTCTTCGGCATCGCTGACCTGACTGCCCAGCCATTCGAAATAGGATACGACGTCGGACATCGTGGCATAAGCCCCTGTGTCGCGCGTGCCCATTTCCCAGTTGTCCGCGGGACCATCCAGCAAGGCGTTGTGCTCCAGCGCGGTCAAGCGATCAGAGATCCACGCCACGCCGTAGCCATGGCGCGAAAACACCTTGTAGGGCGAAATCACATATCCATCGACGTCATAGGCGGTCAGATCGATCCGGCCATGCGCTGCGTGCTGAATGCCATCGACGATGATGAAACAATCCGGAGCCACGGCGCGGATGGCCTGAGAGATGGCAGCGACGTCAACGCCCATTCCCGTCACCGGCGATGTATGCAGGATCGTCGCCACTTTGGTATCCGGTGTCACGGCCGCGGCATAGGCTTCGGCCGAGACAGTACCGGTGGCGTCATCATGGGGCACCAAAACGTGGGTTTGCCCGGAAATGCGGACCCAACGATCACAGGCCGATCGCGTCGCCGGGTGTTCCAATGTGGATCCCAGCACAATGCCCGGACCCGTTCCCAGACAGGCGTTCATGATCAGCCGGAACAACAGCTCTGTGCCGCTTTCACCCACAAAGAACTGCCCGCCGGGTGCGTTCATGAAATCCCGCATATCCGCCTTGGCCGCGTTGATCGTGGCGACCAGCGCATGGGATCCCGGATTGTCGCGCCCCTGGTTGTCCGGGATGGCGGCGTAACGAACCGAGTTTTCCAACACTGAATTCAATGTCAGTGCGCCTCCGGCATTCTCGAAAAAGATCCGTTCACCCTGTTCGGGGCAATGATCGATCTGGGCAAAGCGGCTGCGGATTTGGTTCAGCAGGCTTTCAGATATTTGGCTCATGGTCAGTGGTTCTTTTTTCGTTGTGTGTGCAAAGCAGTGCTTTGCCGAACCTAGGACGGTTCTTGCCGCAAGACATGCAAAAAAAACTGTGGCAAAGCGGTTGAATATTCTGTGCAAGTCGCGCGGGTGCCAGCCCAAAGCTTGTCACGACGGATACCGCCCGTCGCCAGGCCCGGGAACCCTTGCCCGTGGCGGCGGATGGCATATCTCCTTGATTTCCGAACCGTCTGTGGCTGGGCGACTACTCGGGCAAGTACTTTTCCGACCAGCTTTCGGCGGCCGATCCAGCAGAGATCATCGCGTCGATATCCTTATCTGCATAACCGACGTTTCGCAAAATGCTGCGAGTATCCGCGCCGTATTTCGGCATCGGTCCGGGAATGACGATCCGGGCGCGTTCGGGTCGCACGGCATTTGGGGCAACCAGATCGCACCACCGGCCCATGGGATGCATGTCATGCCGAATGACGCTGAACGTTCCCCGCGTCAGGTCGATATTCCCGGCACTTTCCGGCTGCAACACGGCGTCGCGCGTGTCATGCAGCGATCCCAGAGGCATGACGGTGCTGGCGGAACCGGAAAACGCCTTTTGCCAGTATTCAACAGGTTGCCTTGCGAAATGATCCGCAAGCGCATCCGGCAACTCCTTTTCCGGCATATCGGCCATACTGGCGAGGTCCGATACACGGCGCAGGGCTTCGCGTAGTGCGGTGGGTGCAGCAAAGAACATCCACCCGTCAGCCGCACGGTAACAATGGTAGAATGGTCCCCAGCCCATAGCTGCGCGCCCGGCTGGTTCGTCAAAGGGCGCGCGGCCTTCGAAATCATATATCAACTGCGCCTGAATAAGGTTGCCGGCCGCCGCCAACGCAGCCCGCGCAATCCCGCCTTTACCGGTTTTCTGCAATCTCAGCAGGGCCGCGCCAAGTGCAACACATGCGCAATAGCCGGTCAGAACGTCAATCGTACCGAAATGCGCATGTTCTTCGGGTGTCGCCATGCCACCGCCAAAACGCACCATGACCCCTGTCGCCGCCTGCGCCAGGTCGTCATACCCCAGATGGTCCGATTTGGGTCCGCGCGCAGGCCCACCAAAGGCATCGAGTTGCACCAGTATGAGGCGGGGGTTGATCGCCGCCAGCTCTTCCTTACTCAACCCCAGGGCATCGCGCTGCTCATCCGTGCCGTTCATGGTGACGACATCCGAGGAGTCGATGAGCCGTCGCAACGCCTGCTTCCCGTCATCCGAGCTCAGGTTCAGCAAAACGCTGTGTTTTCCACGATGTGCGTGCAGGCCGAAAACCACGGTGTTCCACGGATCGACTGATGGCTCTGTCGGCTGAACGGAAGTCACCTGAGCGCCAAATCGCGCCAGCGTGGACCCAATCGTCGGACCGGCGATCACGTTGGTCAGGTCCAGCACCTTCAACCCCTCCAGCCAGCCCTGACCGCTTGCGGCTGGCGGTCCGCTGCGCGGCGGTTCGGCAAGGATCGTTGAAACGGGTGCGTCATCGGGATCGGGGCCCGGTTTTTTGACCAGCGCAGCGCCATCATCCGCAAGCCACGCAACATTTCCCATCTGCTTCATGTTCCCATGACGCGGATCCTCTACCTCCAACACCAGACCCGAGGCCAAAGCGTGCGGATCGGCCAGCCATTCCTTGCTGAACCGTTGCGCCGTTCCGGGCGCCTTGGCAGACCCGAAAAGGGCTTCCCACTCATGAGAGGGCCTTGTCAGAAACGCCTCTTTCATCGCCTCGGATATACGCGCGCGATCCCTTGCTCCGACGGGGTAGTTGCGCAGCGACCATTCATCCGGCCAGTCTGCGGTATCGAGATAGGCGTCGAAGTCCGGCAATTGATCGGCAAGGTCTTTGAGGCCTAGCGTCTCCAACACCCGCCGCGGGTGTGTTTTCACACTGCCCGCGACCACATAGAACCCGCGCCCGTCGGCGCAGGCATAAGTTCGATAGAAAGGGTCCAGGAACTCTTCCAGTTCCGCAAAGCTCAGATCCGTTGGCAAGCCTTCGGCTGCGCGCCTGTCAAGTTCCACTTCGCGAGGGGACTTGTAGCGTTCGGGATAGTCTTCAATCTGCTCACAATTGTAGACCAGCCCTTCCAGCAAGGCCGAAGCCAGAGGCACCTCGATGTGATCGCCTCCGTTCCGGTCACGTGCAGCCAAAGCGAACTGCACGGCCATCGCGCCGAACGAAGCGCCATAGGCGGATGCCAGCGTCAAAGGTGAAAAGGATGGGTTGATGCCCATCAGGCGCCGGTTCAGCCCCATATCCGTGAATTGCCCGGTGCGGGCCGCGATCACGGCCTCCCACGCCGGAAGATCGGCCAGCGCGGGATCGGTTGAGGCAAACCCCGGCAATGACAATGACACGATGCGCGGATTTATGTCGCGCAGAGCTTTCGGACCCAGGCCCAGCCTCTCCATCACGCCGGGCCGGAAATTCTCGATCACCACGTCAGCCCGCGCCACAAGCTTGCGCGCGACCTGCAAACCCCCTTCGGATTTGAGGTCGATCGTCACGGCGGTTTTGCCGCGTGACAGCATGTCTGTGGCCGGTTCTTTCAATCTCGGGCCACCGGGCGGGTCGATGCGGATCACCTCTGCCCCCAAATCGGCAAGCATCATGCCAACAAGTGGACCAGCCAGGTACTGACCGAAGTCGAGGACACGAATATGATCGAGCGGCCTTGCAGTCATTCGTTGTGACCCTCCCAGGGTGTTTGGTGTGTTTGTTGCGAAGCGGCTTGAAGGCAAGAGGTCACACCGCCCTTCCCGGAACAGGCAGAGTTTTCAGCCTTGGGACATAACGCGATCAATGCAACACCTGCCCTTGTTCAACCCGCGACAAGGCGGCCGCGACCGAGCTTCTCAGCTTTCCCCGGCGACCGCTGGACGTACCATGCAGCCGTGCAAAGCCAGGAAGTTGTTCGATTTGACCAAGCTATGTCGCAAACGAGAAACATCGCTCAAAATTCCGCGTTGACGCATACTTGGTTGCATTCCGAGGCCCGGATGGAAGCGGATCAATCGCCTTGCACGATCACCGGACCGTTGCGCCGGAAGTCAGAGCACAAGGTCTGAGACTCGCTTATGAAAGTGGGACTTCCCAGGTGTCAGGCGCCGCAAAACAAAAAAGGTCACGGCGCAATCGGGCCAAAGGCCACGCTGGCAGGTGGCAGAACCTGTCGCGACACATGAGCGGCAATTGCGCTTTCGTTAAAATATCGCTTTTTCCGACAATATGACAGTCAATTACATCAATTCGTCAAATTGGCACCTATGAATTGTCGCGGCTGCGCGTCACGCTTGGAACAGGATAGGAAAAAGCGGAGATCTTTATGTCCTGGAATGTGTGCGTTGTCGGTGCTGGAAAGATCGGACAGATGATTGCAACCCTGTTGAAAGGTTCGCCGAATTACTCTGTGACGGTCGCTGATCATGATCTGAAAGCGCTTGGTGATATCTCGAAGATGGGCATTGGAACCAGACAGATCGATGCCAATGACGCGGACGGGCTGGCCCGGGAACTGACCGGTTTCGATGCAGTCATTTCGGCAGCGCCGTTCTTCTTGACCCCTTCGATCGCCAAAGCGTCCAAAACGGCGGGTGCGCATTATTTCGACCTGACCGAAGATGTTGCGGCCACGAATGCGGTGCGTGAACTGGCCGGGAACAGCGCGACTGCGTTTATGCCGCAATGCGGTCTGGCGCCAGGTTTTGTCGGTATCGCCGGGGCTTCGCTGGCGGCGGAGTTTGACGAGATTGACAGCCTGCACATGCGGGTGGGGGCATTGCCGCTTTATCCGACCAACGCGCTGAAATACAACCTGACCTGGTCCACCGACGGGTTGATCAACGAATATTGCAACCCATGCGATGCCATCGTGAACGGCAAGCTGGTCAAGACCGCGCCGTTGGAGAACTATGAGATTCTGGGCCATGACGGCGTGGAATACGAATGCTTCAATACCTCGGGCGGTCTGGGTACGTTGCCGGAAACGCTGGAAGGCAAGGCGCGGGATGTGTCCTATCGCTCGATCCGCTATCCGGGTCATTGCGATATCCTGAAGCTGCTTTTGAACGATCTGGGACTGGAACGCCGCCGCGACCTGCTGAAAGAGATATTCGAGGCCGCCCTGCCCCGCACCGATCAGGACGTGGTGCTGGTATATTGCACCGCTAAGGGCAAGATTGATGGCGTACTGCGCGAAAAGTCCCTGATCAACAAATCCTTTGCCCGCACCATCAACGGACAGGTCTGGAGCGCCATTCAGGTCACGACCGCCGCAGGCGTGCTGGGGGTGGTCGATCTGATGCGGATCGGAGCACTGCCTTCGAAAGGCTTTGTCCGGCAGGAGCAAGTCAAGCTGAACGATTTCCTCAACACTGAATTTGGCCAGCTGTATCGCGCTGGTGACGTCACCGAACAGAACAAGGCGGCCTGAGATATGAAAGACATCGTAATGACAGCCCAAACCACGCTTGCGAACCTGGATCTGACCGAGGCCCAACTGAAAGGCGGCACGCTCAAGGTTACGTCGCCGATTGACGGAAGCCTGCTGGCCGAAGTGCTCGAGACGCCGATCTCGGACATGGACGCCATCTTTTCCCGTGCCAAAGCCGCGTTCAGGGAATGGCGCGTGGTCCCCGCCCCGCGCCGGGGTGAACTGATCCGCCTGTTGGGTGAAGAGCTGCGCGCGGCCAAGGATGATCTGGGCGCGCTGGTCAGTTGGGAAGCGGGCAAGATCACCTCGGAAGGTCTGGGCGAAGTGCAGGAGATGATCGACATCTGTGACTTTGCCGTCGGCCTGTCGCGTCAGCTTTATGGTCTGACCATCGCGTCCGAACGCCCCGGCCACCGGATGATGGAAACCTGGCATCCTGCTGGCCCGGTTGGTGTGATTTCCGCGTTCAATTTCCCCGTCGCGGTTTGGTCATGGAACGCTGCTCTGGCCATCGTGTGCGGTGATCCGGTAATCTGGAAACCGTCCGAAAAAACCCCGCTGACAGCGCTGGCCTGTCAAAAGATCTTCGAACGCGCCCTGGCCCGGTTTGGCGATGCGCCGGACGGTCTTCTGCAAACGCTTATCGGTGGCGCTGATCTGGGAAAAACACTGGTGGCCAGTGAAGATGTTCCGGTGATCTCGGCCACAGGATCGACCCGCATGGGCCGCGCTGTCGCCCCCATCGTCGCACAGCGCTTTGGCAAGTGCATTCTGGAACTGGGGGGCAACAACGCAATGATCATCGGCCCTTCGGCTGATTTGGAGATGGCCGTGCGCGCGATTGTCTTTTCGGCAGTTGGTACCGCCGGTCAACGCTGCACCACGTTGCGTCGCCTGATCGTGCACCACTCGATCCGCGAAGAACTGGTGAGCCGTCTGAAAAAAGCCTATTCGGGTCTGCCC
Organism: Ruegeria sp. BHSA118; assembly: GCF_059613405.1. Classification (NCBI taxonomy): domain Bacteria; kingdom Pseudomonadati; phylum Pseudomonadota; class Alphaproteobacteria; order Rhodobacterales; family Roseobacteraceae; genus Ruegeria; species Ruegeria sp. BHSA118. The sequence goes on along the minus strand of NZ_JBXWSM010000014.1, from coordinate 50,060 downwards.
ATTGGCAATCCTCTGACAGACGGCACGTTGGTTGGGCCGCTTGTGGACGAAGCGGCGGGCGCGGCGATGACCGCAGCTTTGAAAGCCGCCGAAGCGGAAGGCGGTTCGGTGTTCGGTGGCAAACGCGTTACCGAAGGCGTTCCGGCAGGCGTTTACATGGAACCCGCGATTGTCGAAATGCCGGGTCAGACCGCGACCGTGAAAACCGAAACCTTTGCGCCGATCCTCTACGTCATGGGCTATGACGATTTCGACGGCGCGGTAGAGCTTCAGAATGACGTACCGCAAGGCCTTTCATCCTGCGTGTTTACCCTGAACATGCGCGAGGCCGAGCAGTTCCTGTCTGCGGCCGGATCCGATTGCGGCATTGCCAACGTCAATATCGGGCCCTCAGGGGCAGAGATCGGTGGCGCCTTTGGCGGAGAGAAGGAAACCGGCGGCGGGCGCGAAAGTGGTTCGGACGCGTGGAAAGCCTATATGCGCCGTCAGACCAACACCGTGAATTACTCGGCCGAGCTTCCACTGGCCCAGGGTGTCAAGTTCGACATCTGAATGTCGCGGGAAAATTGTCGGGCGAAAGCTTGAAAGGCCCGCAAATACGCCACCCGGGACGCCCAGTCCCGGGTGTTATGTTCTGCATGTTGAGGCGGTCTTTTGGCCAAGGGTTCCGATGCCGGCGCGACGACGGCCATTCCGGTGCTGATGGATTGTCATGTGTTTTGGCAAGAGGCCTTCCGAGGCTTTGCGGCATCCTCGATACAACTGCCACAAACGGCCGTCGGCCTGATTATTGCCGGTCATCCCGTTGCGCCATTTACTCGCCCAACAGCAGCGACAGTTTTTCCGCCCCCCGGCGCAAGGTGTCGAGAAAAGACTTCAGACTGCCGACATCATGCCGTTGCGTCGGGGCATGAACTGAAAGAGTGGCAACCAGCCTGCCCTGCGCGTCCTGCACCGGCACGGCAATCGCCACCATGCCCGCCATGAATTCTTCGTCGTCGGTGGAAAATCCCCGCTCGGCCGTGATCTTGATTTCACTCAGCAGGGCCTTCGGCTCTGTCAAAGACCGGGCGGTCTGTTCTTTCAGCTTTCCGGCTGACAGAAACCCATTCAAAGTTTTGGGGCGCAAGGTGGAAAGGTACATCTTGCCACTGGCCGTGCAGTGGAACGGCACCTGGGTTCCGATCGGCAATTGAATCCGCAACGGCCATTTGGTTTCCACCCGATCAAGATAGATCATGCCTTCGCGATCCGGGGTGGCCAGATTGCATGTTTCGCCCACTTCGTCGGCCACACCGCGCAGGATGGCGAGACGCGCGGTCCGCAGATGCTCGGCGGACATGGTATTCACGGACAACAACCGCAGTCTTCTGCCCGGACCATAGGACCGCCCGTCAAGATCGCGTTGCAGGAACCCTTCTGCCTCTGCCGTTTGCAGCAGGCGATGGATGGTGGGTTTGGCCAACCCCAATGCATCGATCAGATCCGAGGGTTTGACCGCCACGCCGCGCCGTGCCACCTCTTCCAGGATCAGCAACAGGCGCAGGTTGGTGGGAATCTGAGTTTCTCTGTCTTTTTTGTCGGTCTCGGCCATCCCTTCACATTCTAGTTATTTGGCAGAAGGATCAAGGCCAGTCCGGGCACCAGCGACACCAATATCCAGACCGATAACAGGGCCACCAAGTAAGGCACCGTATAGCGCAACAACCGGAAATACGGCACACCTGTCACGCCTGAAGCGACGTAAAGGTTAAGCCCATATGGTGGTGTAATAAACCCGATGGACGCCCCGACCAGGAAGACGACCGAGAAATGGATTGGATCAATTCCGACCGAAGCCGCGATCGGCGCCAGGATCGGGGCCAGGATGATCGTGACCGGAAGGCTTTCCAGCACCATGCCCGAGAAGAAGACGATCACCATCGATGTGAACAGAACCGCATGGTAGCCCCCCATGGAGGTCACGAAGTTTCCGATTGTTTCCTGTGCGCCAAGCAGGGACAGGATTTGCTGCATCACCACCGAAATTGCGATCAACGGTGCCAGGATACCCGTAATCTGGGCAGACCTGATAACGATTGAGGGGATTTCAGGGATCGTGAATCCTTCGACCACGAACATTTCAGCGAAACTCTTTTCGGTTGGCGGTATACCGTTCCGGGCCCCCATGATGCGGTTGATGGGGTAGCTGACCAGCCCCGCAATGACACAAAAGCCCACGGTCACACCCGCGGCCTCTGTCGGAGAGAACTTGCCAGTATAAATGCCCCAAAGCACAAGACCGATGGCGAAAAAGCCGAGCCAGGCACCAAAGGCGGTTTTCAGCACCCGGTTCAATTGCAGTGGGATCAGATAGCCCCACCCGTTCATGCGGCAGATGATCCAGCACGCCAGTTGCATCCCGACGACCATCAGCGCACCGGGCAGAATACCGGCCACAAACAATTCTGAAATCGGCAGGTTCATCAGAAACCCATAGACGATGAAGATGATCGAAGGGGGGATGATGATTCCGACAGTACCGCCCGCAGCAGCGGTCGCGGCGCTGAACCGTTCGTCATAACCGCCCTTTACCATCTCGGGGTGCAGCATCGACCCGATGGTCGCCGTCGTGGCCGAGTTCGACCCGGAAATCGCCGCGAACAGCCCGCAGGCACCCAGCGACGCCATTGCAAGCCCGCCGCGTATCCAGCCCAGGCAGGCATAGGCAAAATCACTGAGCCGTCGCGCGATACCGGATTTGTTGATCAGGTCTCCGGTCAAGATGAACAGCGGCATCGCCAACAGGGCGAAGCCCTTGTTGAAGACGTTCAGCAGTTCGGCCCCCATATTGTCCAGTGTCAGGCCAAGGACAAAGGAACATCCGATGACCCAGTAGCCGATGACCAGCAGCACCGGAACGCCCAGCATGAACAGAAAGGTGACCCCCAGCGATATCAGTGTAACAAGTGTTCCGTCTGTCATCAGTCTGCCCCGATCACGGCCTGCTTGATCAGCGGCTCGCCTGTTTTCCAGTTGTGCAAGTCGTCGGCGAGGTTCTGAAACACGCGACCGACCATCAAGAAGAATGACAATGGTGCAGCCAGCAGGAACCACCACTGCATGATATTGTCCGTGCCCAGTACGATCTGAAAGTTCGAGGCCGAAAGCGCCACCAGTCGCGAGGTGGTCACGATGACGATCACCGCAAAGATGAACCATAGCACCGCGTCAAGAAACAGGCAGGCCAGTTGCCCGCCGCGGGGCATGGCGGTACGGAATTCACTGAAACTCAGATGGGTGCGCAGACGCACATTATACGAGGCACCAAACCATGCCATCACCATGAACAAAAGCGGAGGAATGGTCGTGGACCAGGGCTCCTGATCATTAAAGACAAACCGGTCGATCACGCCCCAGAAAATGATCAGCGCTATAGCCAAGTAAGAGTACACCATAACCGAGCGTTCAAAATGACGTTCAATGAACGGCACCTTGCGGTAGATCAGCATGACCAACAGACCCCCAAGCGCTGCAACGACCGCACCGACGATCCACGCAGCATCGGATTCCAAAGCTGATTGAATCTCAAACGAATCTTGGCTGAGAAAAGCGCTGAAAATAGCGCCAATGTCTGCCCATAGTGACATGAACCCCGTCCTCCCAGTCGGTGTTTAATTGAACCGGCCCAAATGGGCCGGTTCTGGCAGCTTAATCAGGCCTCGCCCTTCCACCAACGGCGCGGTTCGACATTTTCCGGCAGAGTGTCCGCCGGGATCTCGCGCGCGATATCGTAGATTTCCTGGTATGTGTCGATGCCACCGGCCCATTTGTTCAGCCGTTCACGCCACTGCGCCCACGGCTCGGGGTTGTAGTTCGGGGCGCACATTTCTTCGGCCAGCTTGATCTGGTCGTCCGGCAGGAAGGCCGGGCGCACGCCGTTTTCCGCAAAGATGGTCTGCGGCAATTGCGGATCCGAGAACCCGACGGTATTCAGCAGCGCCGCTTCGTTCGCGCCCTGGATCAGGGCCTGGGTGAAGTAGGACGATTCCATCACGGCATCCTGCAATTCACCGCCCAGCCCGTCGAAGACCTTGGCAGACATCGAGGTATGTTCGGTACCGCAGAAGAACTTCAGGTTCACCGATTGCGAGACCACAGGTGCCATGTTCGCATACGCCACCGCCGAGGCCCAGGTTTCCGCACCGTCGATCAGACCGGTCTTGAGCGCATCCAGCGTTTCTTCCCATGCCACCGGCACGGGGTTCAGGTTCAGCAGCTGCATCGCGATCCGACCCAGCTGCGTACCCGTCACGCGGTTCTTGGTGCCGAACAGCTCTTCCAGCTTGGTGACGGTCGGCTTGTCGGCAAAGGTCGAGCCCATTTGCAGACCGCGCAGTTCACAATGGGTGAACAGGAATTTCAGCCCGTGACGCTTTTCAAGCGGGTCGCGCAGGATGCGCTGGCTGGCGGGGCTGTAGAAGAAATGATACTGCGCCGCCCGGCTGGGGAACATGTAGGCATAGTCCAGAACGTTCAGATAAGGCGCACCGCCGGCCGAATTCTGGGTCGAGGCTGCGTAGATATCGACGATTCCCTGCTGCGTTTTTTCAACACAGCTGAGTTGTCCGCAGATCTGGTTGTCGCCGATGAACTCGATCCGAATCTCGCCATCGGTCCGTTCTTCCAGGTCGCGTGCAAATTCGATGGCGCCGGCGCGCTCGATCAGCAGGTTGCGGGTGTTGAAGCCCGACGCACCAAATTTCAACGTGTGCTTCGGCTCTTTCGAAAAGCGTTTTTCATACGTGGATTCCGCCGCCTGCGCCAGATTGGCCAGGCTCATCGCGCCGCCAAACCCTCCTGCTGCAAGCAGCGTCGAGCTCATGCCATAGCGCCCTGCCACCCGGAAAAAATCCCGCCGTGAAATACCACTCAGTTTCCGACCAATCTCCATTGCTTACCTCCCTGTTCGCAATTAATGAGACATTTTGTATCAAAAAAGGCTAGTATACTTCTTGCATCTTGCATAGAGTTTTTTTCAACGACGTTGGAAGGAGGCGGTCATGGAAGTGGATTATGCGGTAGTTGGCGCGGGGTCTTCGGGCTGTGTCATCGCCAATCGGCTCAGCGCCGACCCCAACACGACCGTCGCGCTGTTAGAGGCCGGCGGCCGCGACACCAACCCCTGGATTCACATCCCGGTTGGCTATTTCAAAACCATGCACAACCCTTCGGTGGACTGGTGTTACAGGACCGAGCCCGATCCAGGCCTGAACGGGCGCTCGATCGACTGGCCACGCGGCAAGGTGCTGGGCGGCTCATCCTCTTTGAACGGTCTGCTCTATGTGCGCGGCCAAAAGGAAGATTATGACCGCTGGCGCCAGATGGGGAATGTCGGCTGGGGCTGGGAAGACGTGCTGCCTCTGTTCAAACGCAGCGAAGATCAAGAGCGCGGCGAAGACCCGTATCACGGTGTCGGAGGGCCGCTGTCGGTATCGAACATGCGCATTCAGCGACCGATCTGCGACGCTTGGGTCGCGGCAGCGCAAGCCGCCGGATACCCGTTCAATCCGGATTACAACGGCGCAAGCCAGGAGGGCGTAGGGTATTTTCAGCTGACCACCCGCAATGGGCGCAGATGCAGCTCGGCCGTGGCGTATCTGAAACCCGTTCGAAACCGGCAAAACCTGAACATCATCACCAACGCATTGGTGACACGCATAACGCTGGATGGAAAACAGGCGACAGGACTTGTCTATCGGGATCGCGCGGGCAATGAGAAAACCCTGAAGGTACGGCGCGAAATCATCCTGTCCGGCGGTGCAATCAACTCTCCTCAGATCCTGATGCTGTCGGGTATCGGCGACCCGGACCACCTGAAGAAAAACGGCATCGATCCGGTCCATGCCTTACCCAATGTCGGCAAAAGATTACAGGATCATTTGCAGGCCCGTCTCGTTTTCAAATGCAACGAGCCCACATTGAATGACGAGGTGCGCAGCCTGATCAATCAGGCCCGCATCGCGCTCAAATACGCTTTGTTCCGCGCAGGTCCGATGACCATGGCGGCCAGCCTTGCGACCGGATTCCTGAAAACACGCCCGGACGTGGAAACACCCGACATTCAATTCCATGTACAGCCATGGTCCGCCGACAGCCCCGGCGAAGGCGTACACCCGTTTTCCGCCTTCACCATGTCCGTGTGCCAGCTGCGACCGGAAAGCAGGGGTGAACTGCATCTGAACGGCCCGGACCCTTCACAGCATGTAAAGATCATACCCAACTATCTGTCGACGGAAACGGATTGCCGAACCATCGTCGACGGTGTGAACATCGCCCGCAGAATCGCACAGCACAATCCGCTGGCATCGAAGATTTCCGAAGAGTTCCGCCCGACGTCACAACTCTCGACCGACGATTACGAGGGCACGCTGGACTGGGTCAGGTCGAATTCCGTTTCGATCTATCACCCAACAGGCACCTGCGCGATGGGTACGAATGAAACCGCAGTCGTTGACCCCGCGCTAAAGGTGCGCGGCATCGGCAACCTGCGGGTCGCGGATTGTTCGATCATGCCCGAAATCGTCAGCGGCAACACAAACGCCCCCGCGATCATGATCGGAGAAAAGGCAAGTGATTTGCTTGCCGCCGGAACATAGCGCGGCAGGCCGCGTATCCGAATGCCCAAGAAAACTGGGCAACTCGGATTGCGTGACTCAGAGAACGTCCGGGGATGCCATCCCTGCCCTGACCTACCGCAGCGGCGGTGTCAGCCACTGCGCCGACATCCCATAGTTGGAATTCTTCAACTCCTGCTTGGCAATAGCCTGAAGATGGACCTCGTCCGGTCCATCCGCATAGCGCAACGCCCGGGCCCAAGTGTAACTGTCGGCCAATGGCGTGTCGGGCGTCATGCCCATTGCGCCAAAGACCTGCATTGCACGATCCGTAACCTTTGCATGAACCTGGGGCGCCACAACCTTGATCAGGGATATTTCGCGGAAGGCCTTTTTCGCCCCCACCTGATCTATTTTCCAGGCCGCCTTCAGGGTCAACAACCGCGCCTGTTCAATCTCTAACCGGGATTTGGCGATCCATTCACGGATCACGCCCTGTTCCGAGAGTTGCTTGCCAAAGGTCTTCCTTTCTTGGGCGCGTTCCACCATCAGGTTCAATGCCATTTCCGCCGCCCCGATCGAGCGCATGCAGTGATGAATTCGCCCCGGCCCAAGCCGCGCCTGAGCCAATGCAAATCCGCTGCCTTCTTCGCCCAGCAGATTGCCGACCGGGACGCGCACGTCCTTGAACACCAGTTCGGCATGGCCTTCGGGATCGTGCATGTTCAGGATCGTCGGATTGCGCACGATCTCCAAACCGGGCGTATTTTTTGGCACGATGATCATGCTTTGCTGTTTATGGCGATCGGCGTTCGGGTCGGTTTTGCCCATGACGATGAACAGTCTGGTATTGGGGTGGCACGCATTGGTGATGAACCACTTGCGGCCATTGATGACATATTCATCACCCTCGCGCCGGATGGACGTCGTTATATTGGTCGCGTCCGAACTGGCCACGTCGGGTTCGGTCATGGCAAAGGCCGAGCGGATCTTGCCATTCAACAGCGGCACCAACCAGTCTTCGCGCTGCTCGGGTGTGGCGAACATGTGCAGCAATTCCATGTTTCCGGTATCCGGCGCGTTGCAGTTGAAGACTTCCGAAGACCAGCTCACCTGGCCCATCAGCTCGGCCAGGGGCGCGTAATCAAGATTGCTGAGCCGCGTTCCGGGCTCATCATCCCGCAGGGAGGGCAGGAACATGTTCCAAAGCCCTTCGGAGCGGGCCAGCGACTTGAGGTCTTCCATGAACGAAACGGGGAAATTGCCGGCTTCTATTTCCTCTTTGTGGTCGCGAATGCGCGGATAGATATGCGCCTGCATGAAAGCTTTTAGCCGGTCGTGCATTTCCGCGGCGCGTGGCGATAAAGCAAAATCCATTGTCATCCTCTTTGGTGCGTTGCAGCGGCGATTTCGTCGAGCGCCATTTGCGCCAAAGGGGCCACCAGACCCTTGAACGCCATTGCGTTCTCGTTCGATGCATTTCCCGCCAGCGCACGGCTGTAAACACCCTGTGCAATCGCAGCCATCCGAAAAAAGGAAAACGCCAGATAGAAAGTCCAGTTTTCAATCTCCGGCAGATCGCGCAGCGAACAATACTGCTCGATCATCTCAGCTTCGGAAGGGATGTTCAAAGCGGCGCGATCCAGCCCTTGAAGCCCCCGGATCAGACCGGTGGGCGGCAATCTGAGACACACACAGAAATAACCCAGATCAGCCATCGGGTGGCCCAGCGTCGACAGTTCCCAATCCAGAATCGCGGTGATCTGCGGGGCATCCGAAGCGAAGATAAAATTGTCTATGCGAAAGTCACCGTGGATCAGACTGACCGAACCGTCTCCATCGGGCAGATTGTGGGACAGCCAGCCCATAAGCTGTTCCATCTCGGGAAGGGTACTTGTTTCTGCGGCGCGATACTGTTTGGTCCAGCGGCTGTACTGGCGTTGGAAATAGTTTCCCGGTTTGCCGAAGTCGGACAAGCCGACGGCGCCTGTGTCAACCGAATGCAGCGCGGCCAGAACCCGGATCATTTCGTCGAACACCGGAGGATGGTCGGCCACGTCCAACTCAGGCAGCGCCGGGTTCCAGAAAATCCGGCCCTCCTGGAAGCTCATGACATAGAACATGGAACCGATGACATCCGTGTCCTCACACAGCACGTAAGGTTTGGCGACCGGAACCGCGGTGCCATGAAGTGCCTTGAGAACACGAAATTCCCGATCCACGGCATGGGCCGAGGGCAGCAGGTCGCCTGGCGGTTTGCGGCGCAGCACGTATTTCGAACCACCGGCCTTCAGCAGATAGGTTGGGTTCGACTGCCCGCCCGAAAACTTCCGATAGGACAATGGGCCGGCGAAACCTTCGATATGGCGCCCCAAATATGTCGAAAGCCGCTCGGTATCGAGTTCGAGGCCGGATGAGGTCATGCATGAAACTCCGTATTCCGCCGGGATGCCATACAGCTTACCGCCCGCAATGACATTTGTGAAATTTACTTGCATGATCATCAGCATAATTCTGGTGAATGACGTGACGACCAAGCTCAACAAGATCGACCTAAACCTTTTTGTTATTTTTGACGCCATCTATACCGAGCGAAATCTGACCCGCGTTGCCGAACGCCTGTCGATCACGCAACCGGCCGTCAGCAACGCCCTGACCCGGTTGCGCAAGACACTGAACGACCCGCTTTTCGTGAAGACCGGCACGGGGATGCAGCCCACGGCGCTGGCAGAGAGCATTTCGGACAGGATCTCAGCCGCTCTTCACCAGTTGCAAGCCGCATCAGCGCAGGGTGAACGGTTCGACCCGTTCACCAGCAAACGCCTGTTCCGGGTCAGTTTGGTCGACCTTCACAGCCTCATCATCCTGCCCGGGCTTTTGTCCGGGTTTCAACGCACGGCACCCCAGGTCGAACTCAGCCTCGTGCGCATTCCCCGCCGGGATACGCGCAAGGCGTTGCAGCAGGGCACAATCGACATCGCGTCGGACATTCCGATGCCGGACAGTTCGGATCTGATCAGCCGGACCATCATGAAGGACCGTTATGTTTGCGCCATGCGACCCGACCACCCGCTGGGTTCGGGCCCATTGTCGCTGGAGCGTTATCTTCAGCTGACACATCTGCATGTTTCCTCACGACCTCAGGGGGCGAGTCCTGTCGACATCGTCCTTCGCAAACTGGGCGCGCGGCGCAACCTCGGGCTTCAGATGCAAAGCTATCTGAACATCCGGGATATTCTGCACAAGACAGACATGGTTGCCACGCTGACCGAATGCAGCGCGCGTGAAATGGGGCTGCGCATGTTGAAGCTGCCGGTTGAAGTGCCTCCGATCGAACTTCGCCTTTATCGGCATATCCGTTCCGATGGCGACGAAGCCGTACAATGGATGTTCGACCAAATCGCAGGTCGCACCGGCAGACCAAATGATCCAGAACAGCATCATAGGGTCGACCCGAATTTAGGCTGACCCGCTGGCAACATGTGTCGTCAGAATATCGGCGGCGTCAACTTTTTGGCCCTCGAAACCAAAAAGGTCCAAAACATCAAGTGCTTATCTGACTTTCAGATTTCTTGGGTAACGCGTCATACGTCGCCTGAAGATAGGCAAAGCCGTATCTTCGGTCAGGCTCCAGATGAGTCCCCTCTGCCCACTCGTTCCACGCGTTTATGAAAACGATTTTTTCGTCCGCACTGTATTTTTCCTGCGCAAGAACCTGGCGGCACAAATGTTCCGTCCAGCGCTTGTAGGCATCAATCGTGAACCGTCCCATAATCCGAGGGGCATCCTGATTGCGCGCGGTATTGTCCCACGAGAGTGTGGAGGACCGAAACAGCTTGTACCGGGGTTCCGGCTTTTGAAGTTCTGCCTCAACCACGGCCTGGTAATCCAGAACCGCTCCGGTGAACTCTGGGTTGTAGATCCCCATCTCATCCGTGATGTCGGTGCGCTTTACCTGATGCGGAGGGAACTCCATAGCAGCGTCAAAACCCAGTTTCTCGGGGTCGCCGATATCAAAAGTCTGAGCGGCTATGAGATACAGGTCTGGCTCGCCCCAGCTTTGTGCCTCTTTTCGCCAAGCCGCGGTCGTTTCCTCGATATTCGGTATGATGTTCGCTCGGTAAACGATGAAAACCGGCTTCCCATCAATCCGAATATAGCGCGGATCATCAAAGTACTTGCGTATGTGACGCAGAAGGTTCAGGGAATCCTCGATCGAATGGTTCTGCGCGATAAGAACGTCATGCGCTCGCCCGTCCCAGCGGCGCGTCCAGTTTTCATTTGCCCATGTCAGGCAAAAAGGCATGTCGACTTCCGGATTGCCCAACATTTGTTCGAGCGGGTGTTCCATCAGGGTCTTTCCGCCGAACCAGTAGTAATAATAGGAGAACCCTCCTATCCCGTAAGATTTTGCGATCCGCGCCTGCTCGACCATGATCTCGGGCAACCGCAAGTCGTAGTAACCCAGATGAATCGGACAATGAGGTTGGTAATGGCCCGGGTAATTCGGAACCGCCTTTCCGACATTGGACCATTCGGTAAAGCCTTTGCCCCACCATTCATCATTCTCTTTGAAGGGATGAAATTGCGGCAGGTAATGCGCAATTGCACGTACTGCGGGTTCCGCTTTCGCAGGCGGGCCGAAGGGTTTGAACTCTTCAGCCTGCCCAACGGCTTCAAAACCCTGCCTGTTTGATTGCCCCGGTTTGTCCCAACCCCGTTTGGGGTCTCTTTTCTTGGCTGAATTTCTGAACCGCCTTGCCGTACGTGGCGACAAAGGAGGGCTGAGTTTCGACGCAGCGGTCAGCAAATAATAAATCAGGGTATCTTTGATGGACATGCAGTTTCTCGTACTAAGGCGCGTCGTGCCGACTATGACAAAGAAAACCTTTTTTTCCACGCAAAGCACGAGACAGAGTTGCATGACAAGTACTTGGGACTTTCATGCAACTCAATCCAGCGTGGTTTTCTATTTTGTACGAGCCGCAGACAGCCATTGCTTCAGCAACCGACCGCTGACCGTATCGCGCAAAAGACGGAAAGCCCGTTTGGCCAACGGCTTGTTGGCACCATATGGAACAGGATGCGCGATGCCTTCCGTGGTTTCGCCACGGCCCGAAATTTCGGGAACACCCACATGCGTCCAGTCGGTCAGCTTTGAACCTTGAAGAGCGGCCCTGGTCGCGTGCAAAAACGCATGCCCGTACTCGCGATCCGGTTCCAGGTGACATCCTTCAGCCCATTCATTCCATGCATTCACAAAAACGAAACGTTCCTGGTCGGGGAAATCCTGAGCGGTTTGGTGCAAGGCACGCGAAAGCCAGTATTCATAGTTTTCCGGCGTTCCGTTCAAAACGACCATGGCATTTTCCTTCCGCCGGGCCGTGTTGTCCCAGGACGGAAAAACCGATCGATGAACGTTGTTCTCAGGTCCATAGCTGTGACCCAGGTACTGTTCTGCGATCGCGGAAAAATCAACGCAATGGCCTTGGAAATCGTCGAACAGGTCCACCTCTGGCGAGAGGTTGGGCACGTTGATGCTGTGGGGCGGGAATTCCACACCGGAATCGAACCCGTATGATGCGTAGTCCCAGTTTCGATGCGTCAGCGCACAGGCAAGATGGATTTTCGGAATTCCGACAGACGCGCAATAGTCGCGCCAGACCTGCACGGTCTTGCGCGAGTTCTTCAAATGCTGCGGCCGATAAACAATCAGGATCGGAGCGCCATCTATTGTTATGTAGCGGGGATCCCGGAAAAACGGCTCGATCGACTTGATGAACTCCAGATCATCCTCGGGCTTGTACTTCTGCTCAATGAGAATCTCGTGCTCGGCCGCATCCCAGCGACGCGTCCAGTTCTCATTCGCCCAGCAAAGACAAAACGGCATATCGCTTTCGGGATCCGCCAGCATTTCGTCGACGGGACGTTCGAGCAGTCGTTTTCCCGAAAACCAGTAATAGTGGTAGCAGAATCCATCAATTCCGCTGGCCTTGGCCATCTCGATCTGCTCAAGCCGCGTTTCGCGGACACGCAGGTCGTAATACCCTAGATCCGTAGGAAGATGAGGTTGATAATGCCCGGTAAAAAGCGGCTTGGCTTTTGCAACATTTGTCCACTCGGTGAACCCTTTGCCCCACCATTCATCGTTCTCCGGAATCGGATGGAACTGAGGAAGGTAGAAGGCAATTGTCCTGATATTGCCGAATTCACGATCCGTGATTTTTGAGGACATTACTTCTTCAACCCCAACAGCCGCGCCAGCGATTTTTTTTTCTTCTTGGCCAGTGGGCCGGGCTCGACTCGGGAAGCGGTGCTCGTGTCCACCGGCCCGATTGTCGATTGCAGATCAATCTCTTCGGACAGGGGCAGGCCTGCCATCATGTTGGTCCAATGCTGCCGGGTCTCTTCATCGGGTTGTTCGACGGGCAAGCCCATCAGGTAGATGTCATTCTCTGCCCGTTCTTTGGGGACCGATCTGCTTACGACCTGGAAGACATGGGAATAGCGATTGCGCTGCAAGGCGGCCTGAACATCCTGTGGCAGACGGCTCCAGCGTTGACAAAACTCCGTCATTTCTGGCGAACGAACCACAAACTCGGCTTGTTCAATGCTCATGCCCTGCGAATTAAGCAGGTGCTGAACGTTTTTGATGCCGAAAAACCGCACATGGGTCCGATCCAGCAGGCCCCAGTCACGATATTCGAAATCTTCATCGACAAGACAACCGGCAATGGCTGCATGGCCAACATGCGGCAGCGAAAGAATAACCGATCCCGTGTCGTTCAACAGCGACTTCATGCCTGAAAGAACGCTCCAGGGGTCGTAAACATGTTCCAGAACGTCCGCTGCAATCACGTAGTCGAATACCCCGTCTTTCTCGCGAACGATGTCACTCCATGAAGCATCGTTGAGATCCATCGGGTACACCGAACGGGCAAACGGCTTTAGCTTTTCGATCGCCGAAGGGTCGATCTCAAGCGCCACAACATCACATTCCAACGTGCCGGAAAGATGGCGTGTGATCGAGCCAGGACCGGCCCCGATCTCAAGCACCTTGGACCCGGGCTTTACCATGCGCAGCACACGTGCGGGTGCTACATCACTGTTCATATCAATGTCGTATTCGTAAGTATGTCTATCGCTCACTGTAATTCTTCCGTGATGCTTATTTCGTGCTTCAATTCGGCTGCTATATAGTTTGGTCTGGTTCTGCAATCCCCAATACCAAACCGATACCTAAGGCTTTGGATGTTGTACCCAAATAACGTTCAACTCAGAGAATACTGTTGCACAAAACGCCCCCAGCGGCAATGACCACTCACCCGGGGATCATTCACACCAAGGGCGCCACGCAACCATCTTCATAGAAGCATGTTTTGACAGGGTTCTGTTTCGTGGCCTTTTCTGCAAAAGAAGCGGCATCCGCGTGGGCGTCGGGTTGAACCTTGTGGGCTCCTGCCGCACTTCGGCTGAGGTATGCTTGATACGCTTTTCAACAGCTTACCGATATCGCGGAAAACCACGGCCTTGGCTCTGTGAGGTCATGCAAACGCGCGCAGGGTGTTGAGCGTACAGGCTTGCGTCCGCAATCATTTGCAGAACGTTCTGAGAACCGCCAACGCCTTCATTCCGGCAAGTGAATGGCGCCGGAATTCCGATATCACCTTCCAGGCATGTTGCGACTTACTGGTTTCAACCCGACGACTGGCAACAATCTGCTCATTCACAACGGCCACCGGAAATCGAAAAATACCAAAGAGGTAAATCTTACCGCTCCGATCAAACAGACATTGCATCCACTGATGCGGCTTTACCATCCGGCCGCGCTTGATGATCGGTTTCCCGCCTTCGCTTCATAGGGGCAGAACCATTTCAATCATTTCTCAGATTGTCGTCGCTGAGCGCACAAGATCACGGACCGCATTCAGCAGCCCGGATCGGTCGTACTGTAACCGGGGTTGACCCTAACTGTGTTTGCGAGGAAGTAACGATCAGGCCCATTCCACAGATACGGCAGGCAGGATTGTCACAGATTACGATCATAAGCATTTGTTACAACAGCAGTGGCGTACTGCCTCAGATGCTGAATTCCATCCCAGAGGGCGTGCCGACAATTTTGGTCGACAATGGGTCGGATGATATTGAAGCGGTTCGGCAAATGGCCAGGGCACATGGCGCAACTCTGATCGAAAGCCCCGACAACATCGGGTTTGGCCGCGCATGCAACCTTGGTGCCGCCAAGGCAACAACGGACCTGCTTTTTTTTCTGAACCCGGATTCCCACTTGCTGCCCGGAGCATTGGATGCGTTGCAAGAGGGGGCCGACAATCATCCGGATGCGTCAGCCTTCAACCCTGCAATTCTGGACCGGAAGGGGGCACCTCGTTTCAGGCGATACAGTGTGATCATTCCCCGAAATGAAACCCTGCCCAGGAAAACAGCCGATTCCGACTTTGAATTGCCGGTCCTCGTCGGCGCCGCGTTCCTGGTCCGCCGCGAAGCATTCGAAGCGGTCGGGGGGTTTGATCCCGAAATCTTTCTGTATCATGAGGACGATGATCTGAGCCTGCGGCTCAAAGCCGTTTGCGGGCCACTGTACTATGTCCACAACGCTCAGATGCGCCACGCCAGAGGCAAATCCTCGCCGGGAAGCCCAGCCATCGCTGGTCTGAAGGGCTGGTATATGGGGCAATCACGCGTTTATGTCGCCCGCAAGCATGAAGTCCCGATGGCCTTTGGTCGAGCCCTGGCATCGGCGCTTCTGCAAATGCTGTCACCGGTTGTGTTGTTTTCAGCGCGAAAACGCGCCAAACAATGGGCCTTCTTGCGCGGCGTTTGGCATGGCCGGAATGTCCGACCAGCCCCGTTCAGACCTTGATCACAAAGCGTGAAGCAGTTTGCGGCCCAAGCAAAATCCAGCCTGAACACGTAACCATGAGACAGTTTCCGGCCTAGCTCAGAAGCCCTTTCAGATAGGTGCCGTACGTGGACTTGGCGAACAGGCGCGCGCGCGCTTCAAGAGCCTCGTTGTCGATCCAGCCATTCGCCCAGGCGATTTCATCCAGGCTGCCGGTCTGCATACCTTGACGTTCCGTGATCGTGCGTACGAAGTTTCCCGCATCCAGCAAAGACCCGTGCGTGCCGGTATCCAGCCAGGCAAAACCGCGCCCCATGGTCTGCACATCCAGCAAACCTTCGTCCAGATACATCTCCAGCAGCGACGTGATTTCCAGCTCGCCGCGATCTGACGGTTTGACCTCATGCGCGCGGGCCGGAGCATCGCCATCCAGAAAATAAAGACCCGTCACCGCGTAGTTCGACGGAGGTACCTTGGGTTTTTCGACGATCGCGCGGGCTTTGTTCCCTTGGAAATCCACAACGCCGTAGCGTTCTGGATCAGCAACCCGGTACGCAAAAACCGTACCGCCACGCTTCAGTTGATCCGCCTCGAGCAGCAGGTCCGGAAGGCCATGTCCGAAGAAGATGTTGTCGCCCAAAATCAACGCAGACGGGGCACCGTCCAGAAAATCCTCGGCCAGAGTATAAGCCTGCGCCAGACCGTCAGGAGACGGTTGCACGATCCATGTCAAGGACAACCCGTATTGACTGCCATCCCCCAACAGGCGCTGAAACTGATCCTGATCCTGGGGGGTGGTGATGATCGCGATTTCGCGGATCTGCGACAGCATCAAAACACTCAGCGGGTAAAAGATCATCGGCTTGTCGTAGATCGGCAGCAATTGCTTCGATATCGCCATGGTGATCGGATAAAGCCGGGTTCCGGACCCACCGGCAAGAATAATGCCTTTGCGCTGCATAATCTGTCCTTTCAAGGTTCAGCTGGTCGCTGACTTCAACTCGCTCAATATCTCGGCCAGTCCGGCTTTCCAGTCGGGTCTCTGGATTCCGAACGCATTTTCCAACCGCGAACAGTCCATACGTGAATTCAGCGGGCGCGGCGCCGGCGTTGGGTAAGCCTCGGTTGGAATATCGTCGATTTCGACCGACAAGCCGGATTGAGAAACAATTTCACGGGCGAAATCTGCCCAGCTAGCATCAGGTGCACCGGAATAGTGAAACACGCCACCTTTGGCTTCGAGGCCGGCCTTGGCCATTTTCAGCAAGGTTTCGGCGATGTCGGCAGCAGGTGTTGGCCCGCCGATCTGATCTGCAACGATGGTCAGCTTGTCACGGGTCTCTGCCAGTCGGAGAATGGTCTTTGCAAAGTTCTTTCCGTGGGCCGAAAACACCCAGCTTGTGCGCAAAATGGCATAGTGGCCGCCAGCCTCTGCGATCTGGTGTTCGCCGTCCAGCTTGGTTCGACCATAGGCCCCCAAGGGCCCGGTCGGGTCATCGGAGCTCCAGGGGGTCGTACCAGAGCCGTCAAAAACGTAATCCGTGGAAATATGAAGAAAAGGCAGGTCGCGGGCCGCGGCGGCACGCGCCATTGCTCCGGGAGAATCTCCGTTGATCCGTTGCGCCAGGTCGCTTTCTTCTTCGGCCTGGTCTACGGCCGTATAGGCGGCCGCATTGATGATCACGTCCGCATCCGTATGCCGGATGGCGTCTGCACATTGCGACGGGTCAGACAGGTCCGCCGCGGCGCGATCCAGAGCTTCAACCAAGACACCATGCGCCTGTCCACGACGTCGCAACTCGGTCGCCACCTGCCCCCCGTGGCCGAACACCAGCGCCTTCATTTGGCAACACCCAGCCGCTCACCCACACCACTGCGGGCCTGCAAGGCGTTCAACCACGCGCTGTTGTCCAGATACCACTGAACCGTCTGTTCCAGCCCGGACTCGGGCGTGTAGGAGGGACGCCAGTTCAGTTCGGTGCGAATCCGGGCCGGATTGATGGCATAGCGCTGATCGTGACCGGGGCGGTCAGCGACGAACGTGATCAGGTCCGCATAGGGCGTTTCACCCGGCTTGAGGCGATCCAGGATCGAACACAGCATTCTGACAAGATCAAGATTGGTCATCTCATTCTCGCCGCCGATATTGTAGCTGCGGCCCAGTTCACCTTTTTCGAGTACCAGCAACAAGGCTTCGGCATGGTCATCGACATGCAGCCAGTCGCGAATATTGTCGCCTTTCCCGTAAATCGGGATCGGTTTGCCCGCCAGCGCGCTGAGGATGACCACGGGGATCAGCTTTTCCGGAAACTGGTAAGGGCCGTAGTTGTTGGAGCAATTGGTAAGAACCACTGGCAGGCCGTATGTTTCACGCCACGCCCGCACAAGATGATCCGATCCCGCTTTCGAGGCCGAATAGGGTGAGTTCGGCTGATATGGGCTGTCTTCGGTGAAAAACCCGGTTTTACGCAAGGACCCAAAGACCTCGTCGGTTGATATATGGTGAAACCGGAAATGCTCGGGCCGGCCGGCACCCGCCCAATAGGCGCGTGCAGCTTCCAGCAATACATAGGTACCGGTCAGGTTCGTATCGATGAACGCGGCCGGGCCATCGATCGAACGGTCAACATGGCTTTCAGCGGCCAGATGCATGATCGCGTCTGGCTGGTGCCTGTCCAGTATGGCCGACATGGCGGCCGCATCCCGGATATCCGCATGTTCAAAAACGTATCCCGGCGCATCCGCGACAGCGGCAACATTGTCCAGACAGGCCGCGTAGGTCAGGGCATCGACATTGACGACCGAATGCCCATCGGCAATCGCGCGACGGATAACGGCAGAGCCGATAAAACCCGCCCCGCCCGTAACCAGAATTTTCATTGTGTGCCCTCGAATACGAAAGGAGATTCAATTTCGTGCAGAAGTGGTGCGATCCGATCTTTCTCGGACAGCTGGGGTTCTGAATTGCTCTGTGGCCATTCAATGCCGATATCGGGATCGTCCCAACGAACCGCGCCTTCAGTTTCCGGCGCGTAAGTGTCAGAACACTTGTAGACGATCTCGGTCTCCGGCTCCAACGTCACGAACCCATGCGCGAACCCCGCAGGAACCAACAGCATCCGCCCGTTCTCGAAACTCAGTTCTTCACCGACCCAGTGACCATAGGTGGGCGAGCCTTTGCGGATATCGACCGCGACATCAAACAGCCGCCCACGACCGCAGCGCACCAGCTTGGCCTGCGCCCTTGGCGGAGCCTGAAAATGCAATCCGCGCACCGTGTTCACCGTGCTCGAAAGGGAATGATTGTCCTGAACGAATTGCGTATGAATCCCTTGTGCCGCAAAGCTGTCGGCATTGTAGGTTTCCTCAAAGAACCCGCGATGATCGCCAAAACGCTTCGGGGTGATCAGTTTCACTTCCGGAATGGAAAGCGCCAATATTTCCATTGTTACTAATTTTCATCTCTGTGTTGAAGTCTCGGCCTGCTATGTCACATTTGCTCCACCGACGCCAAGACCAATGTTGTCCGACCAGCAATTTGAGCGGCTTATCGGTTCCAAAGGTCAGGCGATTATCGCAGGCAAGTTGCGATTCTGGTAGAATTCATTGAAATTATTGGACCATCTGCAAATGAAAACACAGGGATGGAACAGGTAACGTAGCCGCCGGCGCGACAACGCTTGGGCCGAAAGCAAAAGCACCGCGTCATGGGGCGGCATCCGAGCGCTGAGGCTGGGTCGTGCCGATTTGGCCGCAAAAGCCAGTCCGCGCCTTACCGCTAAAAAAGGTACAACCCTGCTTTGGCCTAGATATCATTCGACACTCAGGCCGCTTCGAGATTTCCCAACAAGATGGAGGTCATGTCCACGTTGATGACCCCATCCACCGCCACAACATCGACACCCGTCTGATAGGTTACATTGTCCTTGGTTATTCCGGAAAGGTCCGCGTTCTCATCCAGAAATACCCATTCCGGGTCATGGGCCGTGGGCTGCCCGACGGCGACTTGCAAAATTGCAAGCGCATCCAGGGCGTTCACGGTGCCATCCCTGTTGACGTCTGCCGCTATCAGGTTTTCCGCGGTCGCTGGACCCCATGTCGGGTCAAGACCAACCGAGATACGCAACACTTGCAAGGCGTCCAGCGCGTCAATCTTCCCGCTTGCCGTGGAATAGTGTTTGGTGATGTCCAGCACTCCGGGAAAGGTGCCATCGGGCAATTCCAGATCAAACCGCCCCTGATCATCTGCGGTGGCGGATACCGTACCCCCGCCGTCCGGCGTGAACTGGATTTCCGCATCCGTCAGCCCCGGATTCGCTGCCTCGCTGTCCACCGTAATCTGCCCGACCAATCCATCAGAGCTGCCCGGTGTCTGCCCGCCCAGATCCCCGAAATCTACCGGGATGTGATCCGGTCCGGCGAAGCCTGCGCCAAAGATATCTGTGCTTGTCAAAGCGCTGCCCGACGCGGATTGGACCTGCACGATCTCGCCGCGATATTCGATCTGAGCCCCGTTTGCCGTGCTGGTAAAGGTCAGTTGCTGAGGCGACCGCAACAGCAGGTAGTCGAACATATCCAGTCGATCCAGACCTGCCTGAAAATCGGTTATTGTGGTTAGACCACTACCGGACTGCATCACGAAGATGTCGGCCCCTGCACCACCCGACATCGTCGTCGCACCCTTCCCCGCGATGAGAATGTCGTCTCCGGCGCCTCCCAGAAGGGTCGTGTCCAAAATACCGCCGCTGAGGATATCGTCCGACGCGCTCCCGTTCACGGTACCGAACCCCTTGCGCACCACACCCAGATCATCGACCGGGACCGTCAGGACGGTCACCCCGGCATCCTGTTGTGACGTTACGAGAATTTGCAGATCGTCGCCCACATGTGCAACCGCCAGCGATTCGACATTCTGCAAGCCACTCGCCACCGTATCCGCGAAACTGTCCATATGAACCAGTTGACCTTCGGGTGTCAGAGTGAACAGAGACAGGCCATCATCGCCGCCGCCTGCAACCACAAAGACCCGGCCGTTCACGTCTATGACCGCCAGATCCTGAACCGATTCAAACCGCGTATGAAGCGTATCAAGCACATGGTCCGTCGCCTTCAAACTCCCATCGCCGTTCAATTGGAGAACACTGAGAGAGTTGCTGCCAGACCCCGCCACCACAACCCAGGATTTACCGTATGCCTCCACGGTCTCGACATCCGTTGGAGTAGAAACACCAAGAGTTCCGAGCGCCGAATCATTGTTGATCTCGGTTAACGTGCCGGTGCCGGAGTCGATGCGATACGTCGAGACAGCGTTTGTTGCCGCGTCACTTGAGATTAGAAAATGTTCCGAACCCGACCGCAACGTCTGCATGGCATCCGCCGTGCCGGTAATCAAACCCGCAAGACTGAGCGTCCCGTTCGCGTTCACATGATAGGTTCCGATATTGCCGGTATCCTCATGCGCCATCGCAAGGACATCCGAAGACCCAAGTGAAAACTGTACGATGGCCGAGATATCTCCGCCTCCGTTTAGAACACCCGTTTCCTTCAGGCTTCCGATCGTTCCGTCCGCGTTCACGTCATACCCGACCAGACCCGCGGCAGTGTTGATGTCGAGCGCGATCTGCTCGGTTCCCGCCAGCGTTATCGGCGTGGCACTGCGCCCGACCTGGAAGGTGATCGAACCGCTGTAATACTCTGTATCAACCAGCTGCGGCAGGGCACCGTCGACCAGCCGCCAGACTGCGACGCCGCCACCCGGGCCGGTCACCGTGTAGAGATACGTATTCCCGTTAAGCGTTTTTAAAGCCGTATCGCCGATACCTGAATCGAGCGCCGTGCTCCCCGTTGCCACTACACTTTCGAACTGAAGCATCACAGCCATCACCTCCCGCGCCACCCCTGGCAGTTACGGCAAGATGACCAGATGAGCAGACCGAAACCAAAGCAGAATTGTGGTGAAAACGAGAAGTTCGGTTTCAGTTTAACTCAATTTTTTCAGGTCCGATCGCAACGGCAACGAATGGGAAAGACAGATGAGCAAAACGCCAAACAGAACATCCTTTCCTGTTGCGATGATCGCGGACACCACATGCGAGGGCAAGATGACCAAAGCACCTGAGGCCAACAATCGTCCGGCGGCTGACTCAACGGACGGAGATCGCAAATCTCAAGTTCAGCAATGGATCAAGGGAAAGCTTGGTCGCTGGGCGGGTCGCGGCGCGGCTGGCGGCCTCATGTCCACATTGATGGCTTTGCCTGCCTTGTCACAAGCAACCATCGAAGAACTTTACGCCTTCCAGTTTGCAGAGACAATTCCGGGTGTACGATTCGCCAAATTGATGAAAAACGGCGATGTTCTTCTGAAAATGGCTGACGGTCGGACGATGATCGTGGCGGCGGAAAACGTGCAGGTCCTGGACAGCGGCGCAATCATGATCGCAGAAGAGGCGGTTGCCGAAATCGCCCAGTTCAGCGCAGCTGAAGCCGGCGCAGCAGCTGGTGGAATCAGCGGCGCCGGGGCTGCACTGGGGGGCCTCGGGCTGGCTGGTGCAGCTGCCGCTGCGGGCGGAGGTGGCGGCGGCGGCGATTCCCCGGAACCTGTCGCGCCAGAGCCTGAACCGCAACCCCAACCGGAACCAAGCTATACCAGCCTGAACCTGGCCGAACTTCAGGCAACGGCATTGAACAGCGCCCTTACCAATGCTGCCGCACCCGAAGGAACATCGACAGTCGAGGTCACGATAGGTTCGCTTGTCAAAACCGTAACGCCCAACGATGACGGCAGTTGGAGCGTTTCTCTCACGGCTGCCGAAGCCAATGCGCTTCCGCAAGGCGTCTCTACGGTGATAGTCAGACATCTGGACGATTCAGGCACGGAACTGGCAAGCGAATCCGTCAAGTTCGATATTGATACAATTCCACCAACCCTATCGATCACCGGGTTTTCCGATGGCGCTGTTTTGAATGCGATCGAACAGGCAACGGACCTGACGGTCACCGGAACAACTGATGCAGAAGACGGGCAGACCGTCACCGTCTCAATGAACGGGCAAAACTATTCGGGCACGGTATCCAGCGGACAATGGAGCGTCACCGTTCCGGCAGCAGACCTTTCGGCCCTTCCTGATGGCGCGACGATTGCCGTTACCGCTGATGTTGCCGACGCGGCGGGAAATTCCGCACCACAGGCGAGCGGAAGCTTTGATACTGATTTTACTGCACCAACTGTTTCTCTGGATCCCGTGGCTGGCGGCTCGATAGAACTGATCGACGTAGCCGGCGACCTGGCCTTGACCGGTTCCACCACGGCAGAGGATGGTCAGACCATCATCGTCACGTTCAACGGACAAGTGCATACAGGCACCGCTTCTGGCGGAAGCTGGAGTGTAACGATCCCCAATTCCGATCTGAGCAGTCTTTCCACCGGAGTACCTGCATCTGTTCTGGTAGCCGTCGAGGACATTTCGGGCAATCCGGCAGTACCGCTTCTTGTATCGGTTCCCGTGGACCTGACAGGCCCTTCCATTTCGATAACACCGCTTCCTGTTGGTTCCGTACTGAACGCAACCGAAGCCGGATCAGACTTGACCATCAGCGGGCTGACGTCAAATGTTGAGGATGGTCAGCAAGTTACCGTAACCCTCGATGGTCAAACATATTCCGGAACAGTATCCGGCGGGGCCTGGAACGTGACTGTGCCAGCTGGCGATCTGGCGTCTCTGTCGGATGGAGGCAACTTTTCTGTTACAGCGGATGTCGATGACGCCAGTGGCGTGACGGCACCGCAGGCCGCAGTGACACTTTCCAAGGATGTGACCGCGCCGACGCTCAGCATCGATAGTTTCTCGGACGGAGCTGTCATGAACGCATCCGAGCGGGCCACGGATCTTTCCATCTCGGGCAGTACGACAGCTGAAGACGGGCAAATCGTAACCGTCAGTCTGAACGGGCAGTCCTATAGCGGAACGGTTTCTGGCGGCAGCTGGAGCGTAACTGTACCTGCTTCGGATCTGGCAGGTCTTTCTGACGCGGCGACCCTCACCGTAACCGCGGATGTCTCGGACGCTGCCGGGAATCCGGCTCTGCAAGCGAACAACAGCTTTTCCACCGATTTCACGCCACCGACGATCGGAATTTCAACCGTATCCGACGGGGCTGTCATGAACGCCGTTGAACAAGGAACCGACCTGACAGTGTCAGGAACTTCCGATGCGCCGGACGGAACAGTTGTTACCGTCGAGATCACGCGCGCTGACGGCACTACGGACGTCACCGGAACGGCAATGGTAACCGGGGGTACTTGGACCTATACGGCAACCGTGACAGATTTGTCTGCCCTGCAAGACAACGAGACTTACAATATCAATGCGTCGATCTCGGACGCAGCGGGAAACAACAATCAAACCACAACAAGTTTTGCCACTGACTTCACAGCACCTTCGATAACCATAAACAGTCTGCCTGTGGGTGCCGTGTTGGACGTGACCGAGAAGGGCGTGGATCTTGCAATCTCGGGCACAACCACGGCTGAAGATGGCCAGACCGTTTCGGTCACATTCGGCGGGCAAACCTATACAGGCGTTGCATCAAATGGCTCGTGGGCAGTTACGGTTCCAGCAAGTGATCTTGGAATGCTCTCTGACGGAACGAGCTATTCCATTTCCGCCACTGTTGACGATCTGGCCGGAAACAGCTCCTCCGCCGCGAACAGCTCACTTTCCACAGATTTTCGCCCCCTGTTGACGTTGAACGATGTCGGGGTCAACAATTCGATTGCTCTTGCCGATGCCAAAGCTTCCGGAATAACTCTCGGCGGGTCATCGACCGGATTGTCAATCGGCCAGTCGGTGGATGTCACGTTAAACGGCAATTCGGTCGGATCTGCAACGGTGGCCGCAGACGGATCCTGGTCACTGGCTGTCGCGGCGTCCAATTTTTCGACAGTGGAGGCAGGTGATGACCTTGTCTTTTCCGCGCAGGCGACAGTTACGGGTGGACCAGATCCGCTGCCGGTTTCCGAGCAAGCCGTTGCGCACGAACCCGCCGCCTATGTGATTTCTGAAGTTGGGCGCTCGGGATCTACAGTGACGTTCGCAATCTATGCTGAAGCCGACCGCGATATCTCTGGCGGTCTGGCATTGACGGCAGAGCTTGGATTTGATCCTTCGGTTGTCACATTCAACACGGCGTCGGTTTCGGAAAACAACGCCTTCGATTTGTTTTTGGCCAGCCCGGGCGCCGGGGGCGCGATGAATTTTGCCGGTGCCGCGACAACCTTTACAGATCTTTCTCAGCCGCTTGTCACCTTCACGATGACGATCCAGGACTCCAGCCAGCCTATTGAGCTGACGATCAAAACGTCTGATGGCGGGCCAACGACAGTGCAGTTTGGCACCAATGGTGATGACACACTCACCGCTGCGAATACGGACACCATCACGCGCGGCGGTGACGGCGGCGATACCATTGATGTTTCTGCGGCAGGGCGAGACATCGTCGTCTTCGAGGCGGACCCGGCCAGCAATGGTACAGATATTGTGACTGGCTTTACGATTGGCCCGGCTGCGGATGTAACCGACGCATTGATGTTCCACGGGCTGGACACCAATACGCTTCGCGGTGATGGCACCGGATTCGAATTGCTGTCAGCCGGAGACACGTTGGGCACAAACACCGGATTTGTCGGCCTCAGCACGGTACTCACAGACCTCAACCTCAGCACAATCGAAGCCGCTGTCGAGAGTCTTGCCGGAGCCATGGCAGGCGATGAACTTTACCTGATGGCGACCGACGGAACAAACAGTGTTCTGGTCAAGGTAGATTTCCAGGCGGCGAACGATGCCAGCGTTGAAACCGTGGCCACGTTCCAAGACCTGAGTGATCTGAGCGGCCTGACCGCAGATAACATCCTGCACACCGACCCGACCGGGGCAACGGCCTGATCCGGACCGGCGCACATACAAACGTAATTCAATATCATGAGGCGGTTATGGCACAGAATGGCTTAACTCCGGTCAGTCTTGGACGACATGGTCATCGGTTCTGGAGGCGGTTCACCTCGTTCGATTTCGCACGGACTATGGCAGATTGCCCCGTGGTCGAAGCAGAAATTCTTCAGGCCGCCGCCACATTTCCAATCACTTTTCGGAAATCTGAACACGGCTTTTACCCAGCGGCTGTTTTGTCCATGCAACCAGACCAGCCTACGCCATTTGTATCAGCACATGGCAAATGGCTGGCGACTTATGTCCCATGCGTCTTGCGCTGTGCTCCGTTCCGGCCACGACTGATTGAATCGGATGGTGACGGCAGTGACGAATTGCTTGTCGACGAAACGGCGGGGCTTATCACTGACAATCCGGAGGACGAAACATTCTTCGACAAATCTGGGCAATTTGCGCCGGAACTGAAAAAAGTCGCAGCCTTCTTTCGCGCCCTGAAAGAGTCGATGAAATACACAACTCATCTGTGTCGTGTTCTTGCTGACATGGGATTGTTTGGTCCGCTTACCTCTTTTCAGGGGGTTGAGTTCCCGTGCGGGCATTTTGGCGTCACGCAGAACGCCCTGGAGAAAATTCCCCGCGCGCACTTGTCACTGCTTACATCGAATGGGGGTTTGCGACTGATTCACGCTCATCAGATTTCGCTGACCCATGGCATCTGGCTGACACATGCTCATGCCCGCGCACATCGGGTAGCTGATGGTTCTCTGACACAACAGACCACCGGAGTTTCTGGGTTCTTGGACGCGTTGGTTGCGGCGCAACAGAAAGAAGAAGCCATGGACCGTTGCAGGCAGGAGGGTCACCATGCGTTCCTGTAAAGCAGTGCTGTCCTGGGTTGCGTTCGCTCTGCTTGCAATACCGTTATCCGCCTGCACGTCCCCCGCTGATTTGACTTCAGCGGCAGTATCCTTTGCACCCGGGACTACCGGTGCCGGGGCAGCAAAGCCATCGGCAAAGCTCGGCAATAGTGCATTCGGGCAACGCGTGCGTCAGGCAGTGGAGACAAGCCCGACATTGGCGCAAAGTAATACCAGGATGGATATCGCATCAGCCAATCAAGATGCGGCCGAAGGCGCCTTTCTTCCGCAGATCTCTTTAGGAATAAATGCACGGTCCGAACGGGTCGAATCGGATATTGCAGATGTTTCACCCTATCTGAGAATTTCCCAATTGGTTTATGACGGTGGGGCTGCCTCGGGGGATCTGACGGCAGCCCGGGCACGTGTTCTGGAATCACGGGGCGATCAAATTCAGACGGCATCGGCCACGGCGCTGGCCGCCATCGAGACCTATGTGCTTGTCCTTGATCAAAGAAAGTTACTCCGTATCGCGGCCGACAATGTCTCGGTCCATGAAGAACTGGTGCGTCAGATTTCGCACCGCACAGCGGGTGGGGCCGGTTCAAATGCAGATGTTCTGACCGCACAGTCCAGAATGGCGGATGCACGTACAAGACTGGCTGACGCACGAGCACGAGCTGATCGGGCCGAAGCGCGGTTTCGAGAAGTGTTCGGAACTTTCCCAGGCTCATTGCCCCCTCCTGTACCAGCCCCACCGCTGAATAGAAGTGATGCCCAGATCGTGATGAACAGCCCTCAGATCCGCAGGGCGGACGCTGGCTTGCTGGCAGCCAAAGCCGAATGGTCGGCCGCTCAGGCGCGGCGCAAACCGAACGTTCGGGTCGCCGCATTTGCCAACCAGGATGACACTCGGGATGCAAATTTTGGCGTGGATCTTTCTTTCAACTACGAACTGGACAGCACCGGCCAACGCCGCGCCGCCATCGCCGCCGCAGAAGCAAAGGTGAAAGAAGCGGAATTCGCGCGAGAGCAATTGGTTCGCGAAATCATGCGGGAACTGGGCTTTATTCGATCCGATCAAAAAGCAGGCGCGGAACGGCTGCGCGCGGCCCGGATTGCGGCAAGTGCCAATGCCGACAGTGTTGCTGCATCCCGCGCACAGTTCTCGATCGGGCGCCGCAGCCTGATCGAAATCCTGGACGCTCAACGCGACTACGTAAATGCGCAAGAACGCCTGATTCTGGCCGAACAGAGTTATTTTCTGACCAACTACGCGGCACTGAGCCTTACCGGAGACATTCTGGACCTGCTCGGAATTTCGCTTGGCAATTGGAACGAGGTGAAATGAGCACGTTGAAATCAATGCAGGACCGCGCTCGTTTGACATGCTACGAAGCCTGCCTTCTGAATATCGCCGCGACGCTTGAACGCCCTCTGACCCTTGCAACGATCCAGGCGTCGCAGACCGGTTCAGACGGGGATCTGACTGTTCGTGACATCCTCTCGGTGGCGGAAAACACAGGTCTACAGGCGGGCTATGGCGAGCGGCGCATCGCGAGTTTTGACGAAGCATTGGCTCCGGCCTTGTTGCTGATGACCGAAGACAAGGCTGTTGTGTACCATGGCCGCGCAAAAAACGGTTCCTTTCTGATCTATGACCCGGAACTTGGTGAAGGAATCGGCGAAGTTTCAGAAGAACAGCTGGCCAAGTCCTACACCGGTTTTGCGGTCTTGTTTCGGCGAAATCATACAGATGAATTGGACACCGGTAACAAGGCTTACCGAGGTCATTGGTTTCGCGCGGCGCTGTCCGCCAATCGATGGACTTACATACAGGTTGCTCTTGCTGCGGCACTGGCAAACCTTCTTGGCTTGTCGACCTCAGTTTTCATCATGGTTGTCTATGATCGCGTGTTGCCCAATGAGGCAACCGAATCGCTTATTGCCTTGACGGCGGGCGTGGCCTTGGCGCTTCTATTTGACCTCGCGCTGAAATTGCTGCGCGCAGCGTTCATCGACAAGGCCGGGCAAAAAGCCGACTTGCTCATGGGGCGGCGAATTTTCGACCACGTTCTGAACATCCAGATGAAGTCACGCGCGGGTTCCACCGGCGCCATGACCAGTACCATCCGTGAGTTCGAGACCCTGCGCGAGTTCTTCACGTCCGCAACGCTTGTTGCCGTCGTGGATCTGCCGTTCATCGGGTTGTTCGTGTTTGTGATTTACCTGGTCGGCGAACAACTGGCATTGGTCCCGGCTTTGGCCGTGCCTGTGGTTTTGCTGACAGGTTTGGCCGTACAGCCGCTTCTGTCCCGCATGGCAGAAAAGAGCCTGTCCGACGGGCAATCCAAGCAATCGGTCCTCGTAGAAGCTGTCTCGGGCCTTGAAACCATAAAGACGACGGCTGCCGGTCGGCAAATGCGTTCCCGATGGGAGCAGGCAATAGAACGGCAATCCTCGCACAGCGCTCAGAGCCGGGCCGTTACACAATTTGCTCTCAACTTGACCGGTTTTACGCAACAAGCTGCACAGGTGTTGATCGTATTTTATGGTGTTTTTCTGATCACAGACGGTCAGACCAGCATGGGCGCTTTGGTTGCGTCAGTGATGCTGACAGGGCGGGCACTGGCACCTTTGGGTCAGCTGGCTCAGACGTTGACAAGGCTTAACCAAGCCCGAAGCGCATACCGAAACCTCAACGCGCTGATGATGGCGGAAAGCGAACGCCCACAAGGCCGAACATGGGTGAACCGGCCGCATTTCAAAGGAGCGATCACTTTCAACAACGTGTATTTTTCCTACCCTGACCAAGGGGAAGATACCCTGCAAGGCGTTTCATTCACGATCAATCCGGGTGAAAAAGTGGCGATCCTGGGTCAGATTGGCTGCGGTAAAAGCACCATCGCACGTCTGATGCTGGGATTGTACGCGCCGCGTGTTGGAACTGTTACGTTCGACGGTCTTGATATCCGCCAGATCGATCCTGGCGATCTGCGCCGCAATATCGGATCCGTCCTGCAGGACATATGGCTCTTTTCCGGATCAGTCCGGGACAATATCGCAAGCGGCTCAATCCGGCCAAAAGATCACGAGCTGATCGAAGCGGGCCGCGCCGCCGGGGTTGAGGATTTCGTGGCCAACCATCCCGGCGGTTACGATCTTCAACTCGCGGAACGCGGCGAAGGCCTCTCTGGCGGACAGCGGCAAGCCATTGCTCTGGCAAGGGCACTCATAGGCCGTCCACCGGTTCTCCTGCTGGATGAACCAACAAGCGCGATGGATGTCAAAACCGAAGCCCAGGTTATCCAACGTCTGAAGGAATGCACGGCAGAGTCCACCATGGTTGTCATTACACACAGAACCAGCCTGTTGGAGCTTGTTGACAGAGTCATCATCCTTGAACACGGGAAAATCGCGGCGGATGGCCCCAAAAGCATGCTGACGCAACATGTTCGTCAGACAGGGAGGCACCTGAATGTCGCAGCATCCTGATCTGGCCACCCTGGCACGAGAGATGCAGGGACGCTCGCCTGTTCGGAGTTCCTTGCTGCTTTTGGTGATTCTGCTCTGCCTGATCGCCGCCGTATTGTGGGCGCATCTGACTGAGCTGGACGATGTCACGCGCGTGGACGGCCGGATCGTGCCCTCCGGCGACATCCAGCTGATCGAAGCCACCGAGCCCGGCGTATTGCAGTCATTGCACGTGCGCGAAGGTCAGCTGGTCGAAAAAGGTTCACTGTTGATGGAGCTTGAAACAACCCAAATTGACAGTCAGCTCAGTCAGGAACAGCAACGCGCGTTCGGGCTGATGGCGCGCATCCAACGCCTTCGGTCCGAAATTGATGGGACACAACTGGATTTCGATGTTCAACTGATCAACGGTGCGCCTGCCGTCGTGCAATCTGAAACTGCACTGTACCAAGGGCGGCGGGCTGAATTGGAGGCAGAAATCGCTATCCTGGAGCGTCAGCGTCAGCAAAAACAGCGCGAGTTTGAGGAAGGCCTGGTCGATCAAGTGACGGCAGAGGAAACCCTGCTGGTCCTGGCCGAAGAGAGGGCTATCATGGCGCCGCTGGTCGAGAGTCAAATGGAGCCAGCAACAACATTGCTTGCGTTGCGGCGGAGTGAAGCCGAATGGCGCGGTCGCAAGGTGCGGGCAGAAGCTGTAACCAACAGGTTACAAACGGGCTTGGACGAAATCGACGATCGGATTCAAGCGGTGCGAAGCCGGTTTCGCAGCGCCGCGCTGACGGACCTGGCGCTTGCCACTGCCGAGTTGGCTGCCTTGCAACCCGCCCTGCCCGCTTTGCGCGACCGGGCCTCAAGAGCGCAGGTTCGGTCTCCGGTACGCGGCGTTGTAAACCGGATCCATCGCTCAACCATCGGCGGTCTTGCCCGCAGTGGAGAGGACCTTGTTGAAATCGTACCGCTGGACGACACATTGCTGGTTGAAGCCTATGTAAAACCTGAGGACATTGCGTTTCTGCACGCTGGTCAGCCTGTGAAGGTCAAAATCACGGCTTATGATTTCGCACGATACGGAGCGCTGGATGGGGAAATCATCCGCATCGGTGCAGACACGGTCACTCGATCTGAGCGGAATGACGAAGAGGTCTTTGTGGTCGAGATTCGAACCAAAAGCACCATGCTTGATGGGAATGGCATAGCAGTCGAAATCATACCTGGAATGATTGCCGAAGTGGACATTCTGTCGGGTCGCAAAACAGTGCTGGATTATATTCTGCAACCGGTTGTGAAGATAAAGGATCAGGCATTGCGCGAATGAGCGATGAGGCAATTGGGGACAGACGAGCCAGTTCCAACAGGGATATCACGGTGTCAGCAGCTTCAGCATGGAATGCTCGAAGTGGTCAAACAGACATGGAAAACAACTCATCTTACC
Source organism: Ruegeria sp. BHSA118 (assembly GCF_059613405.1). NCBI lineage: Bacteria > Pseudomonadati > Pseudomonadota > Alphaproteobacteria > Rhodobacterales > Roseobacteraceae > Ruegeria > Ruegeria sp. BHSA118. The sequence goes on along the minus strand of NZ_JBXWSM010000014.1, from coordinate 18,897 downwards.
AAGTCTCGGCCGGTTGGATCAGCGTCTACTTCCAACCAACATCACCCAAGAATATATACCCCGCCCCATAGATCGTCTTGATCAACCGCGGGTTCTTGGGGTCCTCTCCCAGCTTGGTGCGCAACCTGGAAATCCGAACGTCCATCGCCCTGTCAAAACTGTCTCCGGCTGCACCGCCCAGGGACTCCTGCATTTGCCCCCTGCTGATCAGCCGTTTGGGACTTTCCAGAAACAGACGCAGGACTTCCCCCTCTGCATGGCTGAACGGCGTTTCGTCACCTGATTCACTTTCAAGCACGTATCGGTCAAAATGTGCGGTCCAGCCGTTGAATTCCGCCGTATCCGAATGTGAAGTCTGAGCGCGGGGTGTTCTTAATCTTGCCCTGATCCGCGCCACCACTTCCGCGGGATCAAACGGCTTTGTAATATAGTCGTCTGCCCCAAGTTCCAGCCCCGTAACACGGTCCTGCACCTGCGCGCGCCCCGAAATGATGATCACGGCCGCGCCTTGTTCCAGCGCCAGACGGTGAACTAACGCCAGCCCATCAGTGTCCGGCAAAGACAGGTCGACCAGACAGACATCGGGCGTCACACGATTGAGCGCAGCCTCGAACTCTCGCGCGCGGGAAAAACTCTGCGTACGGAAACCGGCATCCTCCAGAGCGTCCGTCAGGATGCGTCTGATTTCGGGTTCGTCATCGAGGATGGTAACCAGCGGTTGCGTCATCAGGCGGCCTCGGTTTGGATCAGGGCGGACAATTGAGCCTGCGAAAACGGTTTACGCAACACCGGGGCCAACGCAAGGGCGCGCTGGTACAACGGGTCCGAACTGGGCAGCGATGTCATAAGGATACATGGCAATCCCGGCTTCACCTTTCGCAAAATGTCCAGACCGGTACCACTTCCTTCGAGACGAATATCGGACAGGACAAGAGAAATGTCTTCAACGCTGTTTATCAACGCCAGCGCCTCATCTACCGAATTGGCCTCGATGACGGCGAAGCCCAGCTCTACCAGCATATCCCGAAACTGACCCCGCAGATCTTCGCTGTCTTCAACCAGAAGCACCAAACCGTCTTGCACGGGCGGAGCTGGCCGATAGGGCAACCGCAAAACAACGGACGCGCCTGATACCGTGTTCTTGAGGTTCAAATCGCCTCCGGCCAGCTTCACAGTGTCATACACCATGGGCAGACCAAGCCCCGACCCGTCGCTTCCCTTGGTGGTAAAGAACGGGTTCAGCGCCTTTTCCAGCGCCTCTGGTGTAAAGCCCGGGCCAGTGTCTGATACGGTGATTTCAACCCAAATTTCTCCGATGGTATGCGCGCTGATTGTAATTTGGCCCGAACTGCCGCAGGCATCCCGCGCATTCAGCACCAGGTTCAGCAACGCATCCTGCACCATTCCCGGGTCCAGCATCAAAGCCCTGTCCGGCAAAGTGTTGACCACCGACAAACCGACGCCGCGCGGCAAGGAAGGTGAGGCCAATATTCTCAGGTCTTCCAGCAGCGCCTTCATGTCCGTGGCCTGAGGATGTGGCGTTCGGTTCCCGGTCATGTCCGCAATCCGGTTCAGCAATTGCCCACCCCGACGCGCCGTTTGCTGTGTCGCGGCAACCAGCTCATGTGCTTCATCCGACAGGTCCATTTTGTTCAGTTTGGACTGCATCCCTAGGATGATCGTCAGCAAGTTGGAGAAGTCATGAGCCAATCCACTGGTCATCTGGGCGGCCATAGCCCGGCGACGCGTTTGCTGCAAAACGACGCGCGCCTGCGTTTCTTCGGTGATATCAACCGACATTACATAGACGCCTCCGGCGTCATCCGGCGTGAATGAAACGCGGATACGGCGGGCATCCTGATCCTCGTTGAACTCGAAAACGGAGGTTTCTCCGTCATATGCTTTTGCCAGATGCGCTTTGACCCGCCGAAACGCAGCGGCACCAAGCGCTTCAGATATGTGAAGCCCCAGAATTTCCGACGGACGTCCGGGCAGGACCGCACTCAACCGGCGGTTGGAGTAGTCATATCGACCAGTACTGTCCAAATGCGCGATATGAGCCGGCATCATTTCCGTCATCATGCGTGTGCGGGCTTCGATCTCGGTCAGCTCGCGTTTGGCCTCCTCCAATGCCGTGATCGTGGCCGCAAGCTTTCGGTTTGTTGCAGACAGTTCTTCGGCGTGGCCGAGCAATTGTTCCGACAATTCTTCCGATCGCGCCCGCAGCAGGTTTTCTGCACGCCGGGTACCGGTAATGTCAGTGTAGACCGCAACCCATCCGCCCTGCGGCAGCGGCGCGCCTTCTATCGAGATAACCTGCCCGTTGGGCCTCACGCGCTCCATGTAATGAGGCTCGAAAGCCAAAGCCTGCTCGACGCGCAGGTTCACCATTTCTTCCACACTTTCTTCGTCACCGTATTCGCCACGGCTGGCGAGAAAATGGATGGTATCCCGAAACAAGGCTCCGCGTTCGACCAGCTTGTCCGGCAGGTCGAACATTTCCTTGAACCGACGATTGCTGAGCACCAGTTTCAGGTTGCTGTCATAGATCGAAAGCGCCTGACCGATGAGATTCAGTCCGGCAGTCGTCATCGCCTTTATGCGCTGTTCGGTGATGTCCAGGTTCGTCTTCTCCACACCCCATGGGTACCATCAGAATTGATGCGTCGGTAGTGGAATTGATGAACGACAAAACGTCTCATGCAATATGCCTGATCCGACTGAAAAGAGCGCGAAAGCGTGCAGTGATCCTAATATCTGGAACGGGACTTCGCGCCTTCGGAAGTGATGGAGTGCAACGACAAGGTATGATCCATGTTTCGCATCCGATGGCGCAGCATCTGTCTGCCCAACCGGGCAAGATCAGCCGCGAACGCGGGGTTTTCCGCAAGATTTTCGAATTCTCCCTGTCCCTGGTGATCAAACAGGATCGGCGGCAGATCAGCTGCAAATTCGATCAACGTGAATCGTTCGTCGCGCAATATTCCCAGACATGACTCACTGTTGCCCGTTCCCAATCGCTGTTGCCAGAGAGTCGGTTCTTCGGGTTCCGAGAAATCCAGCTCGCTGAAGGAATAGCTGCGCCAGTCATCGGGAACCTCGCCGTGCAACAAGGGCAACAAAGACCTGCCATCCATTGCATTTGGAACAGTCTGCCCAATCCAATCAAGGATAGTCGGCGTGACATCAATTGACTCGGTAGGAACAGTCACTTTCGCGCCGGCCATGGCCTCGTTCCCTGGCAAGCGTATCATCAACGGTGTGTGATAGGCCGCGTCGTACACAGTCATTTTGCCCCAGCTGTACCTGTCGCCCAGCATTTCGCCATGATCAGCCGTAATAACCAGCATGGTATCGTCGTATTGCCCGCTGTCTTTGAGATACCGAACAACGCGCCCGATATGGTGATCGACCTCGGTCGCCAACCCCAGATAAACGGCACGCAAAGTGCGAATATTTTCATCCGTTGGCTCAACATCAGCAAAACCATGAACAAACTTTTCTGCCGTATAGGCGTCCAGCTTTGGCCCGAAAAACGGATGCAGCGCCTTTTCAGCGGCTTCGCTCGCCAGGCATTTCGGCAGAGGGATTCCCGCCGGATCGTACATGTCGTTATACGGGGCAGGCGCAACCAATGGTGGATGCGGACGGATGTAAGTCAGATGAGCAAACCATCCCTCGCCTTGATGTGGTGCAATCCCGCCCAGAAACGCATCGGTCAGAAAGGCTGTGTCGCTGTGTTCTGCCCGATACATGGCCGGGTCGTTCAGCTTGGGCGTTTGACCATTCGGTGAGACAGGCTTGTAGACATCCCAATATGTATCGAACGTATAGCCATTTTTCATCAAATATGATCGCCAGGGGTATGACTCTTCCAGGCGCATTTCGACAACTTCAAGGAACCCGTTCATCGATTGCTCGTAAGATTTGAGCACGGGGTCGTTGGGATCATGGACTCGGGGATCGGCAGACGTATCGGTGTACCCGAACAGCATCGGCATATAACCCGCCTTTCGCATTTCTGTGGCGATGTTCGGAGTGTCATGACGCAGCGGAGTACCATTTCGCACGGAACGATGGTTCATCGCGTATTGGCCGGTCAAAATCGATGCTCGGGATGGCCCACACGGGTTAGTGACAGAGAAGTGGCGCGTAAAACTCACCGCCTCGTCCATGAAAGCCCGCAGGTTCGGTAGTTTCACGTGCTCGGCCAGAGCGCCGTTCAGGCAATCTGCCCTCAATTGATCGATGATGATGAACAGAACGTTTTTGGCGTGATGCATACCGACTTCTCCGAATTCCGCACCCAGGGTTCCGCAGCGGAATGTGTCCCGCTTCCGTTTTTTGCGCAACCGATTAGTCGAACAGCCCTGCGTTTTCTTTTCCGGCCTGACTTGAGCCGAGAAAAGTGACGCCCCTGTTTACAGTTACGCTTGCTCCAACTCATGGTCCGGCGTGACGCCAAGGCCATCCTTTGCGGCAAAAACCGGGTCAAAGGGCACAAAGTCATTGCAGGCATTGAATGTTTTACTTCACATGGCACCATGACGCAGCCAACGATCACATCAGAGCGCGACGCCAGCGGCAATCAAGTGCGCATTTCTGGTGAGTTGCTCACACAATCCCTGCAAACCGTGGAGCGTGATTTTGCTGCGGTCCAACCTTGCGGGGGCAAGGTCATTTTTGATCTGTCTGGCATAGAAGCACTGGATACGGGCGGAGCCTGGCTGGTTGCGGACCTTGGCCGGAGGTTCACGTCAAACGGTGCCACGCTGGAGTTTCAAGGTGTGAAACCCGCACATGCGACACTGATAGACACGGTGACACGCAGCATCCCGGACAAACCCGGCAAGCTTGAGGAGCCTCGCGGTTTTCTGGACTGGGTCGCTCATGTGGGTCAGGGCACATTCGGGGCCTGGAAGGATACCCTGTCGATCCTCGAATTTCTGGGCCTCACCCTGCACCGCTTGTTTCGGACCCTGGTCATGCCGTGGCGCCTGCGCAAAGCGGCCCTTGTCACACATATGGAGGAAACCGGGGTCAAAGCCCTTCCCATCGTGGCCCTGATGGGTTTTCTGATCGGTGTCGTGCTGGCCTTTCAGGGTGCGACACAACTGAAACAGTTCGGGGCCGAGATCTTTGTGGTCGAACTGATTTCAATCTCAATTCTGCGAGAGCTGGGAATTTTGCTGACCGCGATTATTGTCGCCGGCCGCTCGGGCTCGGCATTCACGGCCTCGATCGGTTCGATGAAAGTACAGGAAGAGATCGACGCCATGCGGACGCTGGGCCTTGACCCTATCGAGGTTCTTGTCATTCCACGTGTCCTGGCGTTGCTGATCATGCTGCCCATTCTTGGCTTTGTCGCAGATGTTGCCGGCCTGTTCGGCGGCGCGCTGATGAGCTGGATCGATCTGGGCGTAAGCCCGGGCATGTTTGTCACCCGTTTGAAAGAAAACACCGATGTCTGGCAACTTGGGGTTGGGTTGATCAAGGCGCCGTTCTTTGCGCTGGTCATCGGGGTCATCGCATGCTGGCAGGCCTTGCAGGTCAAAGGGTCGGCCCAGAGCGTCGGGCAGCGTACAACCGCCTCGGTTGTGCAATCCATTTTCATGGTGATTGCAATCGACGCATTGTTTTCGATTTTCTTTTCCGAAATCGGAATCTGACATGAACGATGGCACGCAACACGAAACGGAACAGAACGCCGCGCAGCGTGGCGCCGTGATCCGCGTTCGCGGTCTCAGGAACCAATTCGGAACGCAGGTGGTTCATGACGATCTGAACCTTGATGTCTGGCGCGGTGAGGTTCTGGGCATTGTCGGCGGGTCCGGAACCGGAAAATCCGTCTTGCTTCGTACAATTGTGGGTCTGAACAAACCTGCTGCGGGCAGTATAGAAGTGTTGGGAGTAGATGTTTTGAACGGCCCCGAGGAAGAACGCCGCAGGATCGAACGCCACTGGGGCGTGGCGTTTCAGGACGGTGCGCTGTTTTCATCGCTGACCGTATTGCAAAACGTGATGGCCCCACTGCGAGAACATACGGGCATCAGTGAAAAACTGATGGAATCGCTGGGTGCGTTGAAGATCAGCCTTGTGGGTCTGCCCCAGCTGAGTTGCGGCAAATTTCCATCGGAGCTGTCAGGCGGCATGCGAAAACGCGCGGCGCTGGCACGGGCACTGGCGCTTGATCCCGAAATCGTTTTTCTGGATGAACCGACCGCCGGATTGGACCCGATTGGCGCGGCTGCATATGATGAACTGATCGGCGAGTTGCAGCGAGCACTTGGGTTGACTGTTTTCATGGTCACACATGATCTGGACAGCCTTTACGCCATTTGTGATCGAATTGCAGTGCTTGCAGAAAAACGCGTGCTGGTTGAAGGTCCGATTGAGGATATGACCAAAGTGGATCATCCTTGGGTGCAGGAATATTTCACAGGCCCCCGCGCCCGCGCGGCGCAACAGAAGGGTCAGGACAGGTAAAGGCGATGGAAACCAGAGCAAATTACATCCTGATCGGCGCGTTCACCCTTGCGGGGCTGTTGGGCGTATTCGGCTTTTTCCTGTGGTTGGCGAAATTCGAAGTGACCCGGCAATACGCTTATTACGATGTATTGTTCGATAACGTCTCGGGGCTTTCGGCGGCGGGCGGGGTGAATTTCAACGGCCTTCCTGTTGGGCAGGTGATCTCTCTGAACCTGGACGAGGACGATCCGTCCAAGGTTCGCGTGCGTATAGAAGTGGATGCAGATATTCCGATCACCGAAGAAACGATCGCCCAGCTTCAATCGCTGGGTGTTACCGGCGTCGGTTACGTTGAACTTACCGGCGGGTCGCCGACTGCCGAAAGATTGCCGCAGGACAGCGTGATCAAAAGCAAGCGCAGCACCATCCAGTCATTGTTTGAAGGCGCACCAAAAGTGTTGGACGAGGCCGTTACACTTCTGGAAAGCCTGAACAAGGTCGTTGACGACAAGAACCGGCAAGCCGTGAGCAGCATTCTGGACAACCTTGCCTCTGCGACTGGCCGGCTGGACAAAACATTGACAAGCTTTGAATCCGTGGCCAGCGACATAGGCAGTGCAGCCAAGGATATTGGTGAATTTTCAAAACGTCTGGATCCGCTGATCGAAACGGCGGATACGACCCTCAAGACCGGCACGGACACGCTCAATTCGGTCAAGTCCGCGTCCGAGTCAGCCAGGGCCGCGCTGGACGAAGCGAAAATGACGATCGAAACGGCAGACCGCATCTTGCAGCAGGACGTGCGACCTTTCATCGAGCGCGGATCGCAACTGGCCGAACGGTTGACCCTCTTGTCGGACGAAGGCAGCGTCACGCTGGGGATCGTGAACGAGACCGTGTTGAACGCCAACACGACACTTGGATCGATCACATCTGCAATGGACTCGGCCAAGGGCGCGCTGTCTTCGGCGGAAACGGCCTTTGAATCAGCCAATCGCGTCATGGAAGAAGACGTAGCGCCCGTTGCGGAAGATATCCGGAAGGCGGCCAACCAGGTCACCGAAACAGTCTCGAACATCACCGGTAAGATCGATCAGATTTCAGACGATGTGCTGAGCGCTTCGAACTCTGCGTCAGAGCTGCTGGGAACAATTGACGGCATCGTTCAGACCAACCGCCGGCAGGTGTCAGACTTCCTGCGTGTGGGTCTGCCGCAATTTATCCGCTTTGTCGAAGAATCCCAACGCCTGGTAATCAGCCTCGACCGTCTGGTGGACAAGGTCGAACGTGATCCTGCTCGGTTTCTGCTGGGCACCCAAGCATCGGAGTTCCGTCAATGATCAAGCCTGCAATTGCAATTCTGACGTTTGCATTGGTCGGTGGATGTGCCGGGTTGGGCACTTTGAAACAAGCCGCGAAACCCAACGATTTGTATCTGTTGACACCCAAAAGCACGTTTTCGTCGGCGCTGCCGCGAATACAGAAACAGATCGTCGTTGAAGAACCAACAGCAACCGCGGCTGTGAACACGGATCAGATCGCCATTCAGCCCACCCCGTTACAGGTTCAGTATTTGCCGCGGGCACGTTGGGTGGATCGCGCACCCCTGATCGTTCAGACGCTGTTGATCGAGAGCTTTGAGAATTCTGGCAAAGTCGCTGCCGTTGGCCGGTCAACGGTTGGTCTGCGCGCTGATTACGTGATCGCACCGGACCTGCGCGAGTTTCAGGGCATTGTTGTCGCGGACCCCGAGAACGGAGATAAAATCCGTATCGAAGTGCGGATGAACATCAAGGTCATCGATGAATACGACGACAAGATCATCGCTTCGAATTCGTTTCAGGAAAATGTCGTTGCCGCAAGCGACCAGACATCAGATCTGATCAAAGCGTTTGATTTGGCCTTGGGGCGCGCGATGCGGGATGCCGTTGAATGGAGCATTCGCAGGATCAGCACGCATGTGGCCAACAATCCCAGATCGAACCCCAGTTGAGTTAAGCCACATGTCAAAACGGTGAACGCGGTCGCAGTTCGCCCACACCTGTTCTGGGTAAACGGTTGTTTGTAACGGATCGGGTCTCAGAAACGAGATGCCGAAGCGCGTTCCCAATCCGCCGCGAATTCCTCGGGCACAACACCTGCCAGCAGCGCACCATCCTCCAGATAGGTGTAAAGCTCGCCATAGGTGCGCTCATGCTCGTCCGCCGTGCGCCGCAAAATGTCGCGTGGATGCAGCTCGGACACTTTTTCCTTTCCCATCGCACCCAAGAGTTCGCGGAAACTTTCCAGCGTTGCGTCGTGATACCGGTGAACGCGCCGCCGCTTTTGCGGGATGTTCACCGCGCGCCCGCGAACGGGATCCTGGGTGGCGACCCCGGACGGGCAACGGTTGGTGTTGCAATGCAACGCCTGAATGCAGCCCACCGCAAACATCATCGCCCGTGCCGCGTTGCACATATCCGCACCAAGCGCAAATTTCTCGACCATGTCGTATCCGGTCGCCACTTTGCCCGCACAAATGATCCGGATCTTGTCGCGCAGCCCAACGCCACGAAGGCAATTGTTTACGAAAATCAGCGCCTCGTTCAGGGGCATGCCCAGACGGTTGGTGAACTCGACCGGGGCCGCGCCTGTACCCCCTTCTGATCCATCAATGGTGATGAAGTCCGGCAAAATCCCTGTCTCGAGCATGGCCTTGCAGATCGACATGAACTCGGAAGGTTTGCCAATACACAATTTGAAGCCGACGGGTTTTCCGCCTGACATTTCGCGCAGATCTTGAACGAAGTGCATCAACCCCGACGGCCCGTCAAAGGCACTGTGAGTTGGGGGGGATATCACATCCTGGTGCTCGGGCACCCCGCGGATTTCGGCAATTTCGGCATCGACCTTGGCAGCGGGCAGAACGCCCCCATGCGCAGGCTTGGCACCTTGGGACAATTTGATCTCGATTGCCTTGACCACATCCTTTGTGGCCTTTTCGGCGAACTTGTCCTTGTCAAACCCGCCTTCCGGCGTTCGACAACCAAAATAACCCGTCCCAATCTGCCAGATGATATCACCGCCTTCGGCCAGATGGTGAGGAGACAACCCGCCTTCACCGGTATTGTGGGCGAAACCTCCATCCTTTGCCCCGCCGTTGAGCGCGCGGATGGCGTTGGCGCTCAGCGCGCCGAAGCTCATGGCCGAAACATTGAGACGCGAGGCGCTGTATGGCTTGGTGCATTGTGGCCCGCCCAACATGACGCGATCTTCGCTTTTGTCCACGTGCTTGGGCGCAAGCGAATGATTTGCGCGGTGATATCCAACCTCGTTTATGTCGTATTGTGTTCCGAAGGCCTGCGTATCCATCTGGCCCTTGGCGCGAGAATAAACCAGCCCGCGTACGATCCGGTTGTAAGGTCGGCCGCTTTCGTTGGTTTCAACGAAATACTGTCGAATTTCCGGGCTGACGAATTCAAGCATGTACCGAAAATGCCCCAGCACCGGATAGTTGTTCAGCACATTATGCTTGGTAGTCAAAACATCATAGAGGCCGATGACCGCGTAAGGCACCAAGATGACCAAAAGCCAATGTACGGGTGGCCAGAAGAACCCCAACAGCAACACGAGCGGCAGGCAGACATAGCTCAGAAAATAGTAAATCCTGCGTACAATCATGTTCCTGTCTCCTCGTGTTTCAGACCGGTAGTTGCGCGTTCCAACAGCACTCAACGTGAAACAGATTGATTTTTAATTGCAAGCTTTCGCGGGAATTTAACCGCTCAAAGACAAAAACGTGAAAACGCGTTACAGCGGCTCAACAGTTGAACAGGGTGTCGCCAGTGGATATGCCACGCATACCAGAGGACGACAGGCATACACTTGACAAAGACCCATTCCCAACCCCGGCGCGACCGAAAGAGCCTTATGTTTCTCGCCGTCTTTGCCGGAGGGGCGCTGGGATCGGTGTTGCGCGAAATATTCGCGCTGGAAATCCCCGGCCTCAGTTTCCTCACGTCGACCTTCGGCATCAACGTGGCGGCCTGTTTCGTCTTGGGGTGGCTGTATTCAATACGCCACAAGGTGCACGCGCATGTGCTGCATCTGGGCGCGGTCGGATTTTGTGGTGGGTTGTCCACCTTTTCATCTTTTGTAGCTGATCTGGAACGTATTGCCGAAAGTGATCTGTGGGCCGTCCCCCTTGCTGTCGGGTTGGAAATTGTTGTCGGAATCGGCGCTGCACTGGTCGGAGAGAAGCTGGGCAACCATTTTCATTCCGAGAGGTCACCGTCATGAATGACCTTTATCTTCATGCGATGTTCGGACTGGGCGGAGGCCTGGGGGCGGTCCTACGTCATTGGCTGGCTTTGAAAGTGCGGCATGACTTGCCGTTTTCAACGTTGATCGTAAATGTGTTGGGCAGCCTGCTACTGGGGATCTGGATCGGCTATTTGGGCGGCCCTGTCGACATCCCCGAGGATCAAAGACGGCTGGTCTTTGGATTCTGCGGCGGGTTTACGACGTTTTCCAGCTTTGCCTATCAATCTCTTGAACTTCGGCGCGAGCGGACTCTGGTTCTGGCAGCTGGCAATATCCTGATCAGCCTGGCGCTGTGCTGGTTCGCCCTGTGGCTTGGGCTAACCTTGACGCGCTAATGCACATGAGCGGCAACATGTGACCCAAGCTTCGGAGCGCGACAAAAGAAAAGTAATGGAATTGTGGCCAAGGCAAGCAGACCCAGATTGTTGAATACGGTCAAATAGGAAATCATCTCGGCCTGCTTCATGATTTCCTGGCCCAGAATGGCAGCACCTTCGGCGCTGTCTGGCGCGAGGCCAAGCGGGCTCAGATACGCCTGGGCCGCAGGGTTGTAAGGCGTCACGTTCTGGCTCAGCACCGCCGTATTGGTCTGCAACCCACGTACAACCCAGGTGCCGACCAGCGAGATGCCAACCGACGATCCCAATTGCCTTGTCACGTTGAACAGACCAGAGGCTTCGTCCTGCCGGCCTTTACTGATGCTCTCGAAAGCCAGTATCGACATGGGCACGAACACAAGACCCATCCCGAGGCCGCTGATGGCCCCCGGCCATGCGAGCTCCCAAAAACCGGCATTGAGGTTGATGGCACCCATCATGAAATTCCCGATCGCTGTCAGCAACAGACCGATGCCCGCCAGCAGGCGCGGATCAAAGCGGTTTACCAGAACTGCGCCGGTCAGAACCATGGACAGCCCTGCGGTCAGTCCACGCGGAATGAACAGATGGCCCGACGCGATGACTGGGAAATCCAGCAGGCTTTGAACAAGCGTCGGCAAAATCGCAATACCTCCGAACAGAGACACGGCAAAACCCGCGATGATCAGATTACACAGGGCAAAGTTTCGATCTGCGAACAAGCGCAGGTCCACAACCGAATTGCGAGAGGTCAACGCGTGAAAAATGAAACCAAAAGCCCCGAGAATTGCTGCGATCACAGCCACCTGAATGACGCGGGACGACATCCAGTCCAGTGTCTCGCCTTGGTCCAGAACGAATTGAAGGCACCCGATTCCAAGAGCCAGCAGAGCAAGGCCTTTCCAATCGATCTGAACGTCCTCGGTTTTGTCTTCCGGCAATTCTCCGGCCAGCAGAAGCAGTGCAAGGGCCGCCACGGGAAGATTTACAAAAAAGACCATCCGCCAGGAAAAATACTCGGTCAGGATTGCACCGACCGTTGGCCCCAGAACCGGAGCCACCACGACGCCCAGACCGAAGATGGCCATTGCCTGTCCGCGCTTTTCCCGCGGGAAGGCATCGAACAGAATGGACTGGGACAAGGGGATCAGGAAAGCGCCGAACATGCCCTGAGCCAGCCGAAAGGCAACGATGACCTCAAGGCTCCAGGACATGCCGCACATCATCGACATGACGGCAAAACCAGTCACCGCCGTCAGGATCAACCGTCGTCGGCCCACGCGTCGGGCGACGAACCCTGTCAACGGCATGATGACCACCGCGGAAACGATATAGCTGGTCAAAATCCATGTCGCCTGATCGGTCGTCGCCCCGAATGCGGCCTGGATATGCGGCAACGCCACATTGACGATCGTACTGTCCAGAACTTCCAGTATGGCGCTGAGAACGACGGCGATCACGATCACCATGTTCACATGGCCGGACGCCGCAGGGGTCATTTGCCGTCCACCGGACCTGTTGTATCTACGACAACTTTGCTGCTGCCTCCGACACGCAAGGGCGCATCGGTCGGGTCAAGCGCGATCCGAACCGGAAATCGCCGGGTGACCTTGACCCAGTTCCCGCTCGCGTTTTCCGAGGGCAACAAGGAAAACGTGTCCCCGGACCCTCGCCCGATTGACGCCACCTTACCTGTGAGCGTCGTTCCAGGGAGCATATCGACACGTATCGTGACCGGCTGCCCCGGACGAATGCGCGCCAATGCGGTCTCTTTGAAGTTCGCGTCCACCCACCAATCGGACGATTCGACAATCGAGAATTGCGGGGCGTTGGCGGACACCGAGGATCCGGGGCGAAGGGTCAGATTGGCGATCCATCCGTCGGCCGCGGCATGGATCTTGGTCCAGGCAAGGTTCGTTTGCGCAATTTCAAGCTGTGCCCGCGCAGACAGGATATCATCCTGTTTCGCCTGCAACCCGCTTTTCAGTGCCAAAAGGCTGGACTGGCTGGTCGTCAACCTTGCAGAGGCTTGCGCGAATTCCGATGCCGTCTGATCAAGCGATGCCTGTGCGACATCGCCTGATGCAAACAATGCCTTCGCACGTTCCAAACTCTTCAATGCGGTATCGTAGGCCGATTGGGCGCTGTCCACGGAAGCCTCAGCCGCGGCAATCTGTGTGGAATAGGATTTGGCCTGTTGTATCGCACTGTCCAGATTGGCTTTGGCTGCATCCACCGAAGCCTTGAATTGAGTGTCGTCGATCGTGAAAAGCAGATCGCCATCTTTCACGGGCTGGTTTTCGATCACATGTACATCATCCACCTGCCCTGTCACCTGCGCAGCGACGTAAATGATGTTCGCGCCCAGATATGCATCCTGAGTGGACGGGTACCGCTCTTCGTGCCTCCAGAACAGAACAAGACCGACTGCAATTGCTGCAAGTATCAAAGCCACGGCTGCGATTTTAAGTGGCTTCATTTTCGTATCTCTTTCTGCACACGACCCATGCGCATCACATCACATGCATGTGCATTCGAATTGCCAGATTGCCCAGCACCCAGACCGTTCCAAAAATCATGATCAACAGAACCATCGTGGAAAACAGAACCAGATGCAGGTCTTCGCGGCTGCTGCGCCGGCGGTCGATGTGCAGGAAATAAACAAGTTGCAGAACGAGTTGGGCCAGACCCAACAATCCAATTGTCAGGTAAACACCGGGGGTTTCGATCCCAAACAGATGGGCCACGCCGAAGGTCGCAAAAGTCAACAGCAGCGAACCACCGTATCCGATCACATAGCGCCGACGCTCGCGACGGTGCATTTCCGAGCGTTTATCCATAGGTCAGACCTCCGAAATAAACGATGGTGATGATCCCGATCCAGATCAGGTCCAGAAAATGCCAGAACAGGGCCAACCGCACCACGCGCGAGATAATGACGTCCGTCATCCCTTTCACGCGCAGCTGAATACCCAGAACGATCAGCCACAGGCACCCCGCGGCGACATGCAGGCCATGCAGCGGAACAAGTCCGAAGAAGGCCGACAAGAAACCGCTGCGCTGCGGAATGCCACCTTGTTCCGCCATGGCAATGAAATCACGCACCTCTAGCACCAGAAAACTGATGCCCAGAAAAAGCGTGACGCCAAACCACAAGACAATGCGAGCGCGCGGCAGATTGTATTTCAGCGCCAGCATGGCAAGGCCAACCGTCAGGCTGCTTGTCAACAGGATGAGCGTCTGCGCAAAGACGCTTTTGAGATCAAACAGCTCGTGCGGGCCGGGACCACCGGCCTGTGCATCGATCATCGTGATGTAAATCGCGAACATCAGGCCGAAATAGACCAGGTCGCTCATCAAAAAGACCCAGAACCCGAAGGTGACGACCTCGGTCGCCTTGTGAGCACTCGCGTGACGTTCCCCCAGGTTGATACCTGGATAGCTGTGGGTGGGCGCGCGCTTCATGTCACCGCCTCCAGATCGGGGCGTGCGAGGCCGCGATTTTCCGGAGATGTCTCGAAATCGCGATCCACCGCCTTTTCACCGTGAACCAGTGCAAGCCAGGCTTCGTGATCCTTGCGCACTTCCTCCGCAGGTATGGTCAGCTCGGTACTGTCGTCGAACGTCCAGACGATCACCGCCAGGATCATCAGAACCGTCATCAATGCAGCCAACCACCAGATCCACCAGACCAGCGCGAACATCCAGATACCACTCATGACACACAGGACGAAACCAATGCCCGTATTGCGCGGCAAATCGATATCTTCATAGGCGTCGGGCGTTGGATAGGCCGCCCCCTTTTCCTTTGCTGCCGCAAAATCATCCCGGTCCGTAACGGTTGGGATGATCGCAAAGTTGTACGGCGGCGGCGGCGACGGGATAGACCATTCCAACGTCCGCCCATCCCATGGATCTCCAACGGGAACGCGGGTCTTTTCGCGGTCGCGGATGCTGACCCAAAGTTGGATCAGAACCGAGAGCAACGCGCAGGTAATCACCAGCGCCCCGACGATCGCCACCATCATGAAGGGATGGAAAGATGGGTCATCATAGCTGAAAGAACGGCGCGGCATCCCCATCAGCCCGACGAAATAAAGCGGCATGAAGGTCAGTAAAAACCCTATGGTCCAGAGGGCGACTGTCACGCGGCCCCAGAATTCGTTCAGGCGAAATCCGAATGCCTTGGGGAACCAGTAGTTATAGGCGGCCAACAGTCCAAACAGCACACCCGGCAACAGTACGTTGTGGAAGTGGGCCACCAGGAACAGCGTATTGTGCACCTGATAATCCACGGTCGGATTGGCCAGGATCACCCCGCTCAGGCCACCAATCACGAACAACATCAAAAAGGCCAATCCATACAGCATCGGCACCGAGAATCGGATGCGCCCCCGCCACAAAGTCGCCATCCAGTCATAGACTTTTACACCGGTGGGAATGGCGATCAGCATGGTTGCGATGCCAAAAACGGCGTTTATCAGGGCGCTCTGCCCCATGGTGAAGAAGTGGTGCAGCCAGACGGTAAACGACAAAACCGCGATCGACATCGTGGCTATGACCAGCGAGTTGTAGCCGTAGAGCCTCTTGGCCGAAAAAGTCGCAAAAACTTCGGAGTAGATGCCGTAAGCGGGCAGAACCAGCAGGTAAACCTCGGGGTGGCCGAACAGCCAGAACAGATTGGCGTAGTTCATCATGTTGCCGCCGAGGTCATTGGTGAAAAAGTGGAAGTCCAAATAGCGGTCTGCGGCCAGCAAAAGCGCCGCGACGCCCAACGGCGGCATGGCGAAGACGATCAGGATCGAACTGCATATGATGGTCCAGCAATACATCGGCAACCGCATGAAGGTCATGCCCGGCGCGCGCATCTTGTAGATCGTAACGGCAAAATTGATACCGGTAAGCGTCGTGCCGACACCCGATACAACGATCGCCCAGATCCAGTAGTCCGGCCCAACGCCCGGATTGAAGGCGGCCCCGGTATACGGTGGGTAGGCCGTCCAGCCACCGGTCGAGAACCGCCCTACGACCAGCGAAACCATAAGCATCATGCCGGAGGACACCGTCAGGCCCAGACTGATCTGGTTCAAGCGTGGGAACGCCACATCGCGCGCCCCGATCATCAGCGGAACGACATAATTCGCGATGCCAAAGACAAAGGGCACCGCGACAAAGAAAATCATGATCGTGCCATGGGTGCTGAACAGCTCGGCGAAATGTTCGGCTTCCAGGAACCCGTCGCCCGGGCCGGCGGCCTGCTGCGCGCGCATGACAACGCCTTCCAACACGCCGCGCGCCAGCATGACGATGGCAAAGACGACATACATGATCCCTATCTTCTTGTGATCCACACTGGTCAGCCAATCGCGCCAAAGGGGCGTCCACAACCGAAACCAGCTGAGCAGGCCGACCACGACGACAACGCCAATCAAGACGATTGCGGCAGCGGCGTTGGCAACGATCTCATTCGCGTTCGGGTTCTGGATCAACCCTGTGATCGGAAGCGCATCCCAGTCGAGGCGGCCGAGGAACCCTGAATAGGACGGCGTCATTGCTGCACCTCCTGCCCGAAGGATGCCGTTCCCGGCTGTTGATCAACCGGCAGCGCTTTGCCGCTGTGATAGCGGTGCAGGATCGTTTGAAACAAATCTTGTTCCATCGTGAAATACAGCGCGTCCCTTGGCATCTTGTCGGTGCCCAGCGCCGCCTGCATCTCATCCCTATCTGTCCGCATCGCGAGCATCTGATACGTTTCCGGGTCCAGTCGGATACCGTTTTCGCGGACTTTCTGTGCCCAGCTTTCGAATTCATCACTGGGCATGGCAACGGTGCGAAATTTCTGTTTGGTAAAACCCCGCCCGTTGTACTGCGTGTTCTCGCCTTGCATGACCTCGGGGACGTCCGCGACCAGATGCAGTTGGGTGGTCATTCCCGGCATCGCGTAAATCTGGCCGGCCAGCGCAGGAATCATGAAGGATTGCATGACGGTATCGGTGGTCAGCGTCATGGCCACTTGCCTTTTGGTGGGAATGCCGAACTCGCCCACGCTGGCGATACCAAGATCGGGATAGATGAACAGCCACTTCCAATCCAGCCCGACAACCTGCACGCGCAAGGCCGGGTCTTCGCCAAACGCCGATGCGTACGGGTCAAGCCGATGGGTGGCCTTCCAAAGGTAGAACGACAGGAGCGCCACAATCAGAACGGGCACACCCCACATGAGGAATTCCAGTTTCGCGGAAAAATCCCAATCCGGTCGATAGGCTGCGTGACTGTTCCTTCGGCGGCGATATCGGAACGCGATCAACGGCACCAGTACCAGGACAGGGATAACAGCAACCATGATCAAAGCGGTCGCCCGCAGCAGATGCGTTTTCTGGATGGCGGCAATGGGTCCTTGCGGATCCATGAAACTGTCGCTGGCGGCAACCATTTGCGACATCGACACAAACAGGATCACCGCCATCGCAAGCAAGGGGATTGGATTGGGCGTTTTTTCTAGTGCCATAACTGACTGCCCTTTCCTCAAACAAAATATCATTCGAATATCGACAAGTACGTGAATTTTCTCAAGAGTTTTTCAAACCGCTAATTGCCAAAGTTAATCCCGATTCAACTTCGGGTAAATGGGCCCAAGCCACTGCGGCATCTTCCCGTTGACTTGCAATCCCAACCGGGACAGACAAAATGACGATGCGTATTCTGGTATTCTCTTTCGGGTTCATCCTGCTCTTTCAGCCCTCGTTGGCACAGGATCGTGCGGCGATCGAAAGTCAATTTCAGTCGTGGTTGCAGGAAACCATTTGGCCTCGGGCAAAGGCCAAAGGAGTGACACACAAGACGATGCAAGCAGCCCTTTCCGGCGTGACCATTGACTGGAAATTGCCGGATCTGGTGCCACCGGGAAGCGCGCGCAAAACACCCAAGGTCCAGAAGCAGGCCGAGTTTGGCTCACCCGGTCGCTACTTCAATCCGGGGTCGGTACAAGGCGCAACATCGGCAGGACGGAATATGGCACGGCGCCATGCCGCAACTCTGGCGGCGGTCGAAGCCGAAACCGGCGTTCCTGCCCGCATTATTCTGGCGATCTGGGGAAGAGAGAGCGGATACGGACAGGTTCCGATCCGGCATGATGCTTTCCGGGTATTGTCGACCAAGGCTTTCATGAGCACCCGTGCAGACTATTTCACAGCCGAACTTGTTGCCGCTCTGCAAATCGCAGAAGCAGGGCATCAGCCTGCCCGGCAAATGAAAAGCAGTTGGGCTGGCGCTTTGGGTCAGCCTCAGTTCATGCCGTCCAACTACTTGTCGTATGCTGTCGACGGCAACGGCGACGGGGCGGCTGATATTTGGGGGTCACCCGAAGATACGATTGCTTCAATCGGAAACTACCTCATGAAACACGGTTGGGTCACTGCACGGGACTGGGGATTCGAGGTTTTCGTGCCCCAAAATGTCTCTTGTGCTTTAGAAGGCCCCGATCAGGGGCGACCTATACAGGACTGGGTTGAGATGGGGATACGTCGCGTCTCGGGCAAACCCTTTCCGGCCCATGAGCTGCGTGGTGACGGGTACTTGATGATGCCCGCAGGACGACATGGTCCGGCTTTTCTGGTTACGCCAAACTTCTACGTTCTGAAGGAATACAACAAAAGCGACCTGTATGCCTTGTTTGTTGGCCATGTTGGCGACCGTATTCAATACGGTATCGGCGATTTCAGCGGCGCTTGGGGAAAGGTCAGCGGGCTGTACAGATCCGATATCGCCAAGA
>NZ_JBXWSM010000013.1:0-74612 GCF_059613405.1 Ruegeria sp. BHSA118 | reverse complement strand
GGCAGAGCCGGATGTGGAAATCATCCTGGCGGCGGGTGACACGGCTGTACTGACAGTACGCGACAACGGGCATGGGATCGAGGATATCGAGAACCTGTTCGAGCCGTTTTATACCACCAAACAGCCCGGAGACGGGGTGGGCCTGGGGCTTGCCATCTCGTCGGGGATCGTGAACGACCATGGGGGACGGCTGACTGCGCGCAACGGTCAATACGGTGGCGCGGTGTTTGAGATGCAGTTGCCAGCACTGGGAAGCGACGGCCTTGAGGCCGCGGAATAACGAGGAATGACTATGGCACAGGCCATGAAAATTGCCATTGTGGATGACGAACAGGACATGCGCCAGTCGATCAGCCAATGGCTTGCTTTGTCCGGATATGACACGGAAACCTTTGCCAGCGCCGAGGACGCGCTCAAGGTGTTGGGGCCGGATTATCCTGGGATTGTTATTTCGGACATCAAGATGCCCGGAATGGACGGCATTCAGCTTCTCAAAAAGCTGATGGGCGCTGACAGCACCTTGCCGGTGATCATGATCACCGGTCACGGTGATGTGCCGATGGCTGTCGAGGCGATGCGCGTTGGCGCGTTCGATTTCCTTGAAAAGCCGTTCAACCCCGATCGGATGTCTGAGCTGGCCAAACGCGCCAGCAATGCACGCCGTCTGACATTGGACAACCGGGCCCTGCGGCGCGAACTGTCCGGCGGCACCCAGATCATGAACAAGCTGATCGGTGCCAGCCCGGTCATGGAGCGGCTGCGCGAGGACATACTGGATCTCGGTCAGGCCGACGGCCATGTGTTGATCGACGGTGAAACCGGTACCGGGAAAACCCTTGTGGCTCACGCGCTTCATGCCGTTGGCAGCCGCGCCGGCAAGAAATTTGTTCTGGTGTCCTGCGCCGCGCTTGAAGAGGATGCACTGGCCAAGCGTCTGTTTGGCCCCATGATGCCCGAAGATGCGCAACTGCCCGCCATCGAAGAGGCGCGTGGCGGGACGCTGGTTCTGGAAGATGTGGAAGCGTTGAGCGACACGTTGCAGGCCAAGCTGCTGAGTGTGATGAACGAGCAGGGCACACCTGCGGAGACCCGGATCGTTGCCATCTCGAACTTGCAGGAGGCGGGCAAGACGTCGGAAGACGTGCTGCGCCCGGACCTGTTCTATCGCCTGGCGGCGCTGCGTATCACCATGCCGCCGTTGCGGCAGCGGGGCGAAGATATCCTGACCCTGTTCACCCGTCTCAGCGAGCAGTTTGCCGAAGAATACGGCTGCGATGCACCCCAGGTGAGCGCGCAGGAGGCTGCGCAACTGTTGCAGGCCCCTTGGCCCGGCAATGTGCGCCAGTTGATCAACATTGCCGAACGGGCGGTGCTGCAATCGCGCCGTGGCTCGGGCACCATCGCGTCTTTGTTGATGTCCGATCACGAAGAGATGCAGCCGGTGATGACAACCGAAGGCAAACCGCTGAAAGAATATGTCGAAGCGTTCGAGCGAATGCTGATTGATAACACGATGCGCCGGCACAAAGGCTCTATCGCGTCAGTCATGGACGAGCTTTGCCTTCCTCGCCGGACACTGAACGAGAAGATGGCCAAATACGGCCTTCAGCGTTCGGATTATCTCTAAGCGAAGCGATTTGGGGGCTCTGCCCCCGTCGCCTATGGTGCGTCCCCCGGGATATTTATGGCCAGATGAAGGGGGGCGGCAACGATGGTTTGGGCGCGGAATGCAGTTTGCCCATTGTCTTTTCTACAGGGTTGCTTTTATTGTGTCGGAACGGGCCGGGCGATTTTGACGCCTGCAAGTCCCGAATCTTTGAGTTTCGCTGCTGATCCGTTGGTGAGGATCAAGACCTCGCGGTTCAGCAGACCGATTATGCCCCTGAAGGGGCAGTGGAGTACCTGAGCCCGGGATCACTGGGCGAAAGGAATAAATGGGCAGGCTGCGTTCAGACGCGCCTGTCGGAGAAGAACCGCGATGACGCGCGCGCAACGATTGAGAGAACGGGCAGGGGGCTACAGCGCCAGACCCTGCCGCGCGCCGTCTGATATCGCCCTGACAAGACACCTCCCCAAAAGCGCCTGTCCGCCTGGACAGGTCAGGACAACGCGTTTGGCGCGGTGCACCAAGGACAAATGGCTAAGAAAATGCTTATCGATGCCACCCACGCGGAGGAAACCCGCGTCGTGGTGGTTGACGGAAACAAGGTCGAGGAGTTCGATTTTGAATCCGAAAACAAACGCCAGCTTGCCGGCAACATCTATCTTGCAAAAGTAACGCGGGTTGAGCCGTCGCTTCAGGCGGCCTTTGTGGATTATGGCGGGAACCGGCATGGTTTCCTGGCGTTCTCCGAAATCCATCCGGATTATTACCAGATCCCCGTCGCCGACCGTGAGGCGCTGATGGAGGAAGAGCGCGCCTATGCCGAGGCAATGAAGGCGCGCGATGAGGCAGAAGAGACCAAATCCAAGAAGCGGCGGACCCGGTCTCGCTCGAAGGCTGCTGACGTGAAATCGGATGATCCGGTTGAAACGATGGAGGTTTCGACCGAACCAACCGGCATGGAAACCATCGATCTGGACGAGGGTGAAGAAGCAGGTGTTGAGGTTCCGGAAGGAACGTCGCCGATGGAAGTCGTCGCTGAAACTCCGGTGGAGGAGCCAGTTGACGATGACGCGCCGGCCACTGAAGAAACACCCGAAACCGCATCGGATGAGGCTGCGCTAGACGACGTTGCCGAGGAAGCCGCTGAACAGGCTGTCGAGGCGTCGGACGACGATGCTGAGGACCAGGCCGAAGAGGCAGTGGAAACCGTTGAAGACGTTCAATCGGAAGAGAATGAAGCCCAATCCGAGCCGGAGCAAACAGAAGAACCTGTTGAAGCTGCGGATGATGAACAGGACCCTGATGAGGACGGTGACGACAGCCAAAGCACAGACGCTGCATCAAAAGACGCTTCGATTGAATCGGTTGCCGAAGGGGATGACAGCGAAGACATTCGGCCGCCGCGCAAACCGCGCCCGCGTCGCTACAAGATACAGGAAGTCATCAAAGTACGTCAGGTTCTGCTGGTGCAGGTTGTCAAGGAAGAGCGCGGAAACAAGGGTGCTGCGCTGACGACCTATCTTTCGCTGGCAGGACGGTATTGTGTTCTGATGCCCAATACCGCACGTGGCGGTGGCATCAGCCGCAAGATTACCAATGCGGCGGACCGGAAAAAGCTGAAAGAGATCGCAACGGATATTGATGTGCCGACCGGGGCGGGTTTGATTATCCGGACTGCGGGCGCCAAGCGCACCAAGTCGGAAATCAAGCGCGACTACGAGTACCTGCAACGCCTGTGGGAGCAGATCCGGGCATTGACCCTGGAATCCATCGCGCCGGCAAAGATTTATGAAGAAGGTGATCTGATCAAACGGTCGATCCGGGATCTTTACAACCGCGATATCGACGAAGTCCTGGTCGAGGGCGAAGGCGGATACCGCATCGCCAAGGACTTCATGAAGATGATCATGCCGTCGCACGCCAAGAACGTGAAACGGTATGAAGACGCGCTGCCTCTGTTCGCGCGCTATCAGGTGGAAAGCTATCTGGCGGGGATGTTCAACCCAACCGTTCAGCTGAAGTCCGGTGGTTATATCGTGATCGGCGTGACCGAAGCTCTGGTGGCGATCGACGTGAACTCGGGCCGGGCCACGAAAGAAGGCTCGATCGAGGAAACAGCGCTGAAAACCAACCTGGAGGCCGCGGAAGAAGTTGCGCGCCAGTTGCGTCTGCGTGACCTTGCCGGTCTGATTGTCATCGATTTCATCGATATGGACGAGCGCAAGAACAATGCGTCCGTTGAAAAGCGTCTGAAAGACAAGCTGAAAACCGACCGCGCCCGCATTCAGGTCGGTCGTATTTCGGGTTTTGGCCTTCTGGAGATGAGCCGTCAGCGTCTGCGCCCCGGTATGATCGAGGCAACGACACAGCCTTGCCCGGCCTGTCACGGCACCGGCCTGATCCGCTCGGACGACAACATGGCGCTGTCGATCCTGCGTCAGATCGAAGAGGAAGGCACCCGCCGCCGCTCGCGCGAGGTTCTGGTGCGCTGCCCGGTCAGCATCGCCAACTTCCTGATGAACCAGAAGCGCGAACATATTGCGCAGATCGAGGCGCGGTATGGGCTTTCCGTAAGGATCGAAGGGGATGTCCATTTGGTCAGCCCGGACTTCTCGATGGAGAAGTTCAAGACGGCCAGCAGGATTGTTCCCGAGGCCACGGCGCCTGTTGTTTCTGTCGATGCCTCTCTGATGGATCTTGTCGATTCCTCGGATGCGGAAGAGACCGAAGAGGATACCGCGCCGACCGAAGACGATACCAAACCCAAGCGCAAGCGCCGCCGTCGTCGCCGCAAGAAAGGCGCAGGCAATGGCGATGCGCCCGAGCAGACCGCGGAAGAGGGTGAAGCGCCAGCACAAGAAGACGCAGAGAGTGATACGCCTGACGTCGAAAATGCTGAGCCGGCTGAAGCTGAGGCTTCGGAGGAAGAAAAACCGGCCAAACCCAAGCGCAAACGCGCCCCGCGCCGTCGCAAGAAAGACGCGGTTGCCGAAGAAGTTGCGGAACAGTCTGAAGAACCATCCGCCACGACGGCGGACGCTGTGACGGAAGAGCCGGCAGCCGAGGAAACAGTCGATAGCATCGAGGGCGAAAGCGCCGAGGTCGTGGCGGAGCCGGTTGAGGTGGCCGCTGAACCAGCCGAAGCACAGGCTGACGTCCCGCCCTCGGCAGAGCAACCTGCAAACGGTGTGGATGTGGCACAAGCGGTTGAAGAAGCGGATGAGGCGGAAATGCCATCCACGGAAGCTGCAGAAGCCTCTGAGGTTGCAAAAACCGACGATCCTGCCGAAGACGGGCCAGCAGAAGCAACGCCCGAGCCAGTGCTTGAAGGCGTGGCGGAAGAGCCTGAGCCTGTACCTGCCAAGCCCAAACGACGTGGTTGGTGGTCGCTGGGAAGTTAACGAAAAAGGCGGGCTGATCGGCCCGCCTTTTTTTGACCTGAAAGAAAGTTCAGCCGGATTTTTTGATCAGATAGATCTGATGTGCGCCGTCAGTGTTCTGCGAAAGCAGTGTATGCCCGGCCTCGGCACAAAAATGCGGAACATCCACGATGGCCGCAGGATCATCGGCCAGCACCCGCAGAACGGCACCGTCCGGCATGGATTTCAGTCGTTTGCGGGCTTTCAGGACGGGCAAGGGGCACAACAGGCCCAAAGCGTCCAGGGTATCTGTAATCTCTGACATGATTTTCGGGATAGGGTGAAGTTGTAATATTGTCCAGATTCCGAGCACGAGGATGTGACTGTTTGGCCCCGTGACGGATCGCTCTTCATCACATATGTGCAGAAACATGTTCGGAATCGAAATCATAGACGCGGGCCTTCTGCCTGCCATGTTCGTCGCGCTGCTGGGTGGCCTGATCAGCTTTCTGTCGCCTTGCGTATTGCCAATCGTACCGCCTTATCTGGCGTATATGAGCGGCGTTACCATACATGAGATGCAGGACGAGGCCCGTGCGCGGCGCAAGGCGACCATGTCGGCGCTGTTCTTTGTCATGGGCCTGTCGACCGTCTTTCTGCTGCTTGGCTTTACCGCATCGGCCTTTGGGGCGTTTGTGCTGCAAAATCAGGTGCTGTTCGCCAAGTTATCCGGTGCTGTTGTCATCGTCTTTGGCCTTCACTTTCTGAATGTTTTCCGGATTCCTTTTCTGGATCGCGAAGCACGGATTGAAACCGGTGATTCCGGTGGGTCGGTCTTTGGCGCTTACATCCTTGGCCTGGCTTTCGCATTTGGCTGGACCCCCTGCATTGGTCCTCAACTGGGTGCGATCCTGTCACTGGCGGCGAACGAAGCGTCTGTCGCGCGTGGCACGATTCTGCTGGGGGTTTACGCTGCGGGTTTGGGTATTCCGTTCTTGTTGGCAGCCATGTTCCTGAATCGCTCCATGACCGTGATGAACCGGATCAAACCGTATATGGGCACGATCGAAAAGATCATGGGCGGACTGTTGCTGTTTGTTGGCATCATGCTGATAACCGGGCTTTTCACCCGCTTCAGCTGGTGGTTGCTGGAAACGTTTCCGGCGCTTGCAAATTTCGGGTGATCAACTGACCCTCTTACCTTGGCTGCAAGCCTGCGTTAACCTGCGCATCAGAAGGTAAGGGCATGAGCAGTCACACAAATCAGCCGCAGGTGCGCAGACGTCGGGTGTTTTATATTCCCGGCTATGATCCGATGCCGCCCCGGCGATATCGCGAGCTGTATCGCAGTGAATCGCAAAAGCAGGCCCGGATCTCGGGGTACGAGATCGCCATATCCCCAAAGACAACGGACGAACGTTTCGGGTGGCGTGTGACCTCGGAACAAGATGGCCTGACTGTTGAAACGGAACTCGACGTTCTGATGTGGTCCGACATCGTGCGCGACAGCATGTCGGCCTCGATCCCGGCGACTTATTGGCAATTGGCCCGCACGGCGTGGATTTACACATCAACCGGTACGTTGTGGCGTCTGATGCGATTGCGCAAGGGCCCGGTGATCGCTGCGTTGTATCCAGTGGCGATGTTGGTGTCTCAGCTGCTGATCGCGCTTGCGTTGGCATGGGCGTGCATAGCCATGGCAAGTTGGTGGGGGGTATTCCCCGGCGCGGCCATGGCCGTCGCGTTATTGCTGTGGTTTCGCAAGGTCGATAACCGGCTGTTTGCGTATTACCTGATGCATGATTACGCCTATTCAGCGCAGTTGAACGGGCAAATGCCGGTCGAGTTGCGGGACAGGTTGTCTTCGTTTCGGGAAGCGATCCAAGAGGCGCTGAATTCCGATGTGGATGAGGTGCTGGTCGTAGGCCACAGCTCGGGCGCGCATCTGGGGGTGTCTGTTCTGGCCGAGCTGATCCGAAAAACGAAAGTGCACGAGCAACGCGCGGTGTTGTCGTTTCTCAGCCTGGGGCAGGTGGTTCCCATGGTCTCGTTTCTGCCCCAGGCACACGATTTGCGGTCCGATCTGCATTTCCTGTCTACGCGGTCCGAGCTCAGCTGGATCGATGTCTCGGCCCCCGGTGATGGTTGCGCCTTTGCGCTTTGCGATCCGGTTGCGGTCACGGGGGTGGCCGATGCTGATAAACGCTGGCCGCTGGTCCTGTCAGCGGCCTTCACGCAGACCTTGTCTCCGGAACGCTGGAAGGCTGTGCGATGGAGGTTTTTTCGTCTTCATTTCCAGTACCTTTGCGCCTTCGACAAGCCGGAAAGCTATGATTATTTCCGGATAACGGCTGGCCCGTTGACGCTGGGGCAAAGGTTTGCGGATCGTGAGGCTTCGCGCAGCCGCATCGAGACACCTGTCTCCAGATTCACCTCGGTACGCCCATGACCCCCCCCAAGCCAGACCCGCGCCCTGATAAGGTTTCGTTACTGCGTTATGTGAAACTGTTCAGACATGACCTGCTGTCGGCGCAGCCAGCCCGGCTGTATCGCGCGTGGATGGCAGAATTCAAAACTCCGTTCTTCCGGTCGTTCCTGATCAATCAACCGGATCTGGTTCAAACCGTCCTCAGGAAACGGCCTGACGATTTCCCCAAATCAGGCAGGATCAGCGAAGGCCTGCGC
Organism: Ruegeria sp. BHSA118; assembly: GCF_059613405.1. Lineage (NCBI taxonomy): Bacteria > Pseudomonadati > Pseudomonadota > Alphaproteobacteria > Rhodobacterales > Roseobacteraceae > Ruegeria > Ruegeria sp. BHSA118. The sequence continues at coordinate 66,962 of NZ_JBXWSM010000013.1, read as the reverse complement.
CCGTTGCTTGGCAATTCGGTGTTTCTGACCAATGGCGAGACCTGGAAACGACAGCGGCGGATTATCGATCCTGCGTTCGAAGGGGGTCGCCTGAAGGATACATTCCCTGCCATGCTGGCCGCTGCCGAGGCGTGTGTGGAACGGCTGCGGCCTCATGTCGGCGGGGAACTCGAACTCGAAGAACAGACAAGCCATGCGGCCGCGGACGTGATATTTCGCACCCTGTTTTCCGTACCTATCGACAACGTTATCACCAGCCAGGTGTTCGAAAAGTTCCGGGCCTATCAACGCGCGCAACCTTTGCTGAATCTGGCGGCTTTTGTTCCTTTGCCAAAGTGGCTGCCCCGGTTTCATTCCGGGGCGACCAAACAAAATGCGCGGGATATCAGGGCGCTGATTGCCGAACTGACCAGAACACGCGCAACGGCCATCAAGGACGGAACGGCACCTGATGATCTTGCGACCAAGATCATGACGACGGCTGATCCCGAGACCGGGCGGTTTTTCGACCCCGAGGAAATGGTTGATCAGGTGGCGATCTTTTTTCTTGCCGGGCATGAGACCAGCGCGTCAGCCTTGGCCTGGACGCTGTACCTGATGGCGCTTTATCCGGAATGGCAACAGAAGGTTGCGGAGGAAGCCGCTGTTCTGGATGATCCTTCATTTGCCTCTGTTTCAAAACTTCGGATCAGCCGGGATGTGTTTCGCGAAGCGCTGCGTCTTTATCCTCCGGTGCCCATGATGGTCCGCGAGACCACGTGCCCCGAACGGTTCCGTAACCGGGATGTGCCGGTCGGCGCGCAGATCGTGATCAGCCCGTGGCATTTGCACCGTCAGGCGCGTTTATGGGACGATCCGGACGGTTTTGATCCAAACCGTTGGGGCACGGAAAACGGCAAGCGTTGCCAGCGCGACGCTTACATCCCGTTCTCAGCCGGCCCCCGAGTGTGCACCGGGGCCGGGTTTGCAATGGTCGAAGGGCCGCTGATCCTGTCGATGCTCTTGCGCCGCTACCGGTTCGAAACAATCCCGGGAAAAACACCTGTTCCGGTCGCTCATCTGACGGTTCGATCCAAAGATGGCATATGGTTACGCCTGTTTGAGCGCTAACAACCTACCATCGGTTCACGCCCTGTTGTATGCGGGGAAGAACATCGGAATCATCATTGAACGGGAAAACACTATGTCCAAAGCAGAACAGCGCGCGCAGATGATCAACGGCACGGGCTTTATCGCGGCACTGGATCAAAGCGGCGGATCAACCCCGAAAGCGCTTGCGTTGTATGGTGTCGAGGCATCCGACTACACCTCGGAGGAAGAGATGTTCGGTGAAATCCAGAAGATGCGTGCCCGCATCATTCTGGCTGACGATTTCACAAAGGATAAAGTGATTGGCGCAATCCTGTTCGAACGTACCCTGGGCGAAGAGATCGAAGGCCGCAAGGTCGCCGATTACCTGTGGTCGGTCAAAGGTATCGTGCCTTTCCTGAAGATCGACAAAGGCTTGGAAGAACAGGCAAATGGCGTTCAGATGATGAAACCGATCCCCGGTCTGGCCGAGACCCTGGCCAAGGCCGATGGTGTGTTCGGCACCAAGGAACGCTCGGTCATTCACGAGGCGAATGCCGATGGCATCGCGGCGGTGGTTGCCCAACAGTTCGATGTCGCCCGCGAAGTCACCGATGCCGGTATGGTTCCGATCGTGGAACCCGAAGTGAACATCCATTCGGAAACCAAGGCCGAAGCAGAAGACATCCTGAAGGCTGAAATCCTCAAGAACCTCGATCAACTGGCCGAAGGTCAGGAAGTGATGCTGAAGCTGACGATCCCAACACAGGCAAACCTGTATGACGCGCTGGCCGACCACCCGCGGGTCTTGCGCGTTGTGGCCCTGTCGGGCGGTTATTCGACGGAAGAAGCCTGTGATCTGTTGGGCCGGAACGGCAAGATGATCGCATCCTTCTCGCGGGCCTTGACCGAAGGTCTGTCGAAGCAGCAGTCAGATGCCGAATTCAACGCGGCCCTGGGTGCCAACATCGACAAGATTTACAAAGCCTCGGTCTGATCCGTCAGACAGGTTTTACGAAAGAGCGGCGCATCTGCGCCGCTTTTTTTCTGCCGATGCAGGTCTCGGCGTGGTCATTGACCAGCCCCATGGCCTGCATGAACGCAAACACGGTAGTTGGGCCAACAAACTTCCATCCCCGTTTCTTGAGGTCTTTCGACATGGCCACGGATTCGGGCGATGTGGACGCCGTTTGCGGAGGTGGAGGCGTCTCGGCCTCGTAACGCCAGACATAGGCCGCCAGAGATCCTTCGGCCACCACAAGCTCCTGCGCGCAACGCGCATTGTTGATCACCGCTTCAATCTTGCCGCGATGACGGATGATCCCGGAATCCTGTAGCAGGCGTTCCACATCGGCATCAGAAAACGTGGCCATCTTGTTGAAATCAAACCCGCAAAAGGCTTTCCTGAAGTTTTCGCGCTTGTTCAGGATCGTTCGCCAGCTGAGGCCTGACTGAAAGCTCTCGAGGCACAGTTTTTCAAACAGCCGTTGGTCGTCGCCGACAGGGTAACCCCATTCATTGTCGTGATATTCAAAGAACTCGGGCGCGGCCTGGCACCATGCGCATCTTTGCTGCCCATCCGGCCCGGTAACGGTTTCGCTCATGGTTGTACCCTTTTTGTTCCAAGTCACGTTACACGTCGAGGCGAGGGCGTGACAAGTCTCAATCAGGATTTCGGAACCAGTTCAGCACAAAGACGCGTATGGCCGATGCAAGACCCGTTTCCGGGTTGCGGGCCACATCTATTTCAGCCGCCAAGACATTGATTGGCTTACCTTGTTCCTGAGCGATCTCGCGAAAAGCACGCCAGAATTCATCCTCGAGTGATACCGAGGTTCGGTGTCCCTTTAGGGTCAGTGAGCGTTTGACAGGACGGCCGCTCATTCGTCCAGCTCATGATTGTCGAGGTCGCGCTTTTGTTTTTTCTGTTGAAGCTTCACGACTTCTTTTTCAGCTTTTGTACGCCCAAACGCGACGGCGTTCCGGTCGGCGCGGGCCTTTCTTTCGGCCCGCGCTTTTTCCTTTCGAAACCGGTTCAGATTGACCGGCTTGCCCATCAGTCTTTTGGGCCGATCATCTGTTCGGGGCGGACGACGGCATCAAAGGTCGCTTCGTCCACAAACCCCAGCGCGATGGCTTCTTCCTTGAGCGTGGTACCGTTCTTGTGGGCGGTTTTCGCAACGGTGGTCGCATTGTCATAACCGATCGTGGGGGCAAGCGCCGTGACCAGCATCAGCGATTCCTTCATCAGCTTGTCGATGCGGGGCTCGTTCGCTTTGATGCCCAGCAGCATCCGCTCGGTAAAGCTGTCGGTGGCATCCCCCAACAGCTGGATCGATTGCAGCAGGTTGTAGGACATCATCGGATTGTAGACGTTCAATTCGAAATGCCCTTGCGACCCCGCAAAATTCATCGCCGCATTGTTGCCCATCACATGCGCGGCGACCTGCGTCAGCGCTTCGGCCTGCGTCGGGTTTACCTTGCCGGGCATGATCGACGAGCCGGGCTCATTTTCCGGCAGGATCAGCTCACCCAGGCCGGAACGAGGCCCGGAGCCCAGGAAACGAATGTCGTTTGCGATCTTGTAGCAGCTGCCGGCGATCGTCGCCAAAGCGCCCGAAAGGAAGACCATGGCATCATGGGCAGCCAGCGCTTCGAACTTGTTCGGCGCCGTCACGAAGGGCAGGTCGGTGATCTGGGCCATATGGCCTGCGACGGCTTTGTCCCAGCCGTGCTGGGTGTTCAGGCCGGTGCCAACGGCCGTTCCGCCCTGTGCCAGTTCATAAATCCCCGGCATTGCCGCGTGTACGCGTGCGATCCCCTGACGAATCTGGTGGGCATAGCCACTGAACTCCTGACCCAGTGTCAGCGGTGTCGCGTCCTGTGTATGGGTTCGGCCGATCTTGATGATGTCCTTGAATTCCTCGGCCTTCTGCTCGAGCCCGGACGCCAGTTTTTCAAGGCCGGGAAGCAGCACGTCGCGCACGCTCATCGCTGTTGCAATATGCATGGCGGTTGGGAATGTATCGTTCGACGATTGCCCCATGTTGCAGTGGTCATTCGGGTGAACCGGGTCTTTGGATCCGATCTTGCCGCCCAGAATCTCGATGGCTCGGTTGGCGATAACCTCGTTCGCGTTCATGTTCGACTGGGTGCCCGAACCTGTCTGCCACACAACCAACGGAAAGTTGTCGTCGAACTTGCCCTCGATCACCTCGCCTGCGGCCTGAATGATCGCATCTGCAATCTTTGCGTCCAGCTTGCCCGTTGCCGTGTTTTCCATGGCGCAGGCTTTCTTGATCACGCCCAGCGCGCGCACGATGGCGACCGGCTGTTTTTCCCAGCCGATGGGAAAATTCATGATCGAGCGCTGCGTCTGTGCGCCCCAATACTTGTCGGCAGGAACCTCGAGCGGGCCAAAGCTGTCGGATTCTGTGCGGGTTTGAGACATCGGTCACTCCGTCTGGTATGCAGTTGTATGCCGTTTAGCCGCAGCCACGCCGTGACGCAATCGGCCAGTTGCGCGCACCTTAAACTTAAGGACGTCAAAGGTATAGGCGCGGGGTGCGTCACTTTAATCGTTATTGGCGGGGAATGTGCATTGTTTGCCGATACCTCTGGGCTACAATGGAGCAATAGACGCCATGGAGGACAAAATGCCAGATTTCCATCGCCTTACGCTTGGAAAAGCAGTCGCGATACTTGCGGTTTGCACTGTGTGGCTGTCGGTTCTGAGCGCAGCGGCCCGCGCGGCAGACATTTCACCGTTCATAGGAGATTATGTCGGTTCAGCCGAAGTAGTGGACGCGGATGGCACGACAACGCCCCGCGACATGAGCGTTTCCATTGTCGAGACCAAGAACGGTTTCAACGTCAGTTGGCGGACGACGACTTACAAGCTGGATGGACGCGTAAAGGACCAGAAATTCTCGATTGATTTTGTTCCGTCGGACCGCCCGGATGTGTTTTCGGCGGCGATGAAACGCAATGTCTTCGGTCACGAAGTCCCGTTGGACCCGATGAAGGGCGAGCCATTTGTATGGGGCCGCATCGTCGGCGAAACACTGACTGTGTTTTCTTTGTTCATTGATGGGGACGGAGGATATGAGTTGCAGCAATTCGACCGCACACTTGCCGAAGGTGGGCTGAACCTCGCGTTTTCTCGATTCATAGATGGTCAAAAATCACGATCGGTCGAGACCTTCCTGATGAAACGATAAACCCCGCGCCGGGCGGGGTTTGAAGGGTCATTTCCGGAAGCTGTCCAGCGACACGATATCCGCATCGTGATGTATTTCTTCTTCTTCGACTTCAATGTCGTCTTCGATGATCTGATCTTCTTCGATTTCGTCTTCCGGGCTTTCAAAGCGAAGGCCGAATTCCACGGACGGGTCCACGAAAGTCTTGATTGCGGTATAGGGGACGTACAGCGGTTCCGGGGCGTCGCCAAAGTTCAAAGTGATGCCAAAGCCAACGTCTCCGACTTCGAGGTTCTCGAACCAGTGCTGCATGACGATTGTCATTTCTTCGGGATAGCGTTGACGCAGCCAGTCGGCGATTTCCACACCATCTTCACGTGTGTCGAACGTGATGAAAAAGTGATGCGCCCCGGGTAGACCGGATTCAGAAACTTCCTTCAGCACCGTTTTGATCAAGCCGCGCATGGCGGTGTGCATCAGGTTTCCATAGTCGATGCCTAGCGACATGTGTGATCCTCAAAAGTGGTTATGCTCAGCATAGGGGTTTTGTTCGGAAACGAAAGGGCGGGTAAGACCGGATTGATCAGATATTGTGTGCAGCCAGGCCGGCGATCGACATCAGGGCAAGCACGGTTCCCATCCCTAATTTCAGTCGAAAAATCAAGGCCCCGGCAAGGATAGTCAGACCGAATGCGGTAAAATCCAACGCGGAAAACTGCGGCATGGGGATTGCCAGAGGACCCCATGATTTTTCAGACACCGATTCGAAAAGAACATTCAGGGCGAACCACACGGAAAGGTTGAGAATCACCCCGACGACGGCCGCGGTGATTCCATGCAGGGCCGCGGATAGGCGGGGACGCGCGGCCAGACGGTCAAGATATGGGGCCGCAAGAAAAATCCAAAGAAAGCACGGAACGAACGTCGCCCACAATGCAACCGCACCGGCTGCGAGTGCCAGGGTGAACCCGCCGGTCAGTTGCCCGGTCAGCATGGCGACAAACTGCGTGACAAGTATGAGCGGGCCCGGAGTCGTTTCCGCCAGACCCAGCCCATCAATCACCTGATCCGTGCTGATCCAGTGGTACTGGTCGACAACCGTTTGGGTCATGTAGGCCAATACGGCATATGCGCCGCCAAAGGTCACAACGGCGAGTCGGGCAAAAAACCACCCCAGATCGCTCAGCAGTTGATGGCCTGTGACGCTCAGAGCGACGAGCGGGCCTAACCAAAGTGGCAACCAGACAGCAATCGTTCGCAAGGAACGCGCCAAATGTGGTGTTCCTTCTCGTTTGGGAGTTTCAACGGGTCCTTTGAAGGTCACGTACCCCCAGAATGCGGCAACGAATATGATCGCCGGAAAAGGCAGTTTCAGCAGAAAAATGGCCAGGAAGGACAGAATTGCGATTGTTCGATGCTCTGGGTCATTCAATGCCTTGCGCGAAAGATTGCGGAGCGCCTGCAAAACGATCACAATGACGGTTGCCTTGATGCCCGTGAAGGCCGACTGCACCAAGGGGACATCGCCAAATGCTGAATAGAGCGCGACCAGAACCGCGATCACAAACGCGCCGGGCAATACGAACAAGCTGCCGGCAATCAGCCCGCCGGCAACGCCACGCAGACGCCACCCCGCATAGGTTGCAAGCTGCATCGCCTCAGGGCCCGGCAGCAACATGCACAAAGACAGGGCGCGCAGGTAAGTCTGTTCATCCAGCCAGGGTCGGCGTTCGACCAATTCCTGATGCATCAATGAAATCTGAGCAGCAGGACCGCCGAAAGACAGCAAACCGATCCTGCCAAAAACCTTGGTAATCTCGGTCAGTGTCGGTGTCATGATGTGCGCCCGGTGGGCCAGTCATGGCTTTCGTCAAACCCATCGCGCGCCCAGCGATACATCGCGTCGTAAAGGTTCATCCCAGCTTTCAGGTTTTCGTGGTCATCGCGATACTGCCTTGAAAGCCCGACGGACAGCGCCAACAATCCCGCCGCTTCGGGTGCAAGCGCGTGTCGGTTCGTGTCCGCTGCCCGGATGACCGTCGCCAACCGGTCCAGTGCAGGAGAGTGTAGCTCGAATTCATCCAACATGGTGTCAAACGTGCAATTGTCGCCTCGGTGGCTCCAGAACGTGTTCTCGATATCAAATGGTGTCGCCCCAAAAGCAGTCGCAACGCTTTCGACTTCGCCGGGTGCTACAAACAGGAATTTGGCGTCGGGATCAACAAACCTGCGTATCAGCCAGGGACATGCGATTCTGTCGATCTTTGGACGGTGACGCGTGACCCACAGCGTGTGGCCACCGATTCGATCAGGAATGCGTGCTGCGGGCACACGTGGCGCATCGGCCATGTCGCGCCAGGCATGCATCCCGCCTTCCAGATATTCGGCTTGATGCCCTTCGCTGCGCAACCAGGAGACAACACCCTGGCTCAGCTTTTTGCCTTTTTGACAGATAATCACGGCCGAACGGCCGGAGATCTTGCACAAAAGCCCCTGAATGTCTGTGGCCGGGTGCCGGACTGATGCGGGGATCAGATAAGGATCTTCTTCAAAATCGTCATTCAGGCAGACGTCGAACAGAACAGGCGCATTCGGAGTGCCGATCAGACGCAGGAGTTGTTTGGGAGAAATAGAGTTGGGCGATGCCATGGCATGTTTCCTTGTGACCGCGGATACATGCGAAACTTGGGCTGTCGCCTCACGGGGCGTTCGCAATCTTACCCCGTGACCCTTGCTAACGCGCATGGGTCATGGGGGTCAAGATTGCTTTGGGTTCACGCCCAGTCCAGGCGTTGCCCGGTCATGCATACGGGCAGGGTGTCCGATGGAAACTGGCCCAGTTCTTCAAAAAACGAGATGAAGTCAAAATGGTTGTAGGCTTCAACCATCTTTTCGTCCTTGAACCGCGCCATGACCTGGCCCGTGACTTCCAGTGGCGCGCCGTTGTCTGCACGAAAAGTACGAACATGCAGAATGGCAGACACCCAGTCGCCGTTTTCGATGATCTTGGGCAACTCGACCTTGATGTCCCCCAGAATATGGCGGAACGCCATGACCAGATCCCGGAAATCGTCCGCACCGACCTGCATTTCCGGAATCAACCCCTCGGCCATCGTTTCGGGTGCGAAGAACTGATCAATTGCTTCGGTGTTTCCATTTTCCCAAACTTCGGAGTACCACTTTCTGAGTATCTCTGAATTCGTCATCCCAGTTCTCCTGTCCAAGTGCGGGCAAGATAGCAAAAAGGAATGAATAAACTCTGAATCTGCCAAGGGACGGGTAAATAAATTCAGACATGTGGGGGATTAATGCAGGTTTCTGTTGCCAGGTACCTGCGAACCCCGCCTTACGCGGCTAGGCGCAAGGGCTTAAGTTTCGGTCTTGTTACTGCTTACGCAGCAACTGCGACCGGAGCACGATTGTCGTTTGCAATTGTACTGTTTTCGCCGGTAACGGTGGCAGACAGCCGAGACAAAGCTAACCCCTTTAGACGTTCGTCGATCCTGTTTCGGCCCCAAAATCCCCAAACGAAGGATGGTTGGTGGAGCCGCCGGGTACCGCCCCCGGGTCCGATCCGCTTATTACGAGCGCGTTTATGTCCATAGTCCCGAAGGACGACTCTTATATAGGTGAGGCGATGGGTGGATGCAAACTCAGAATGAGCTCAGCCGCATCTAACATTTCCAATCTGTTAGGTGGCTTTGTTGAAGTTTGCGGCGATGAGCCAGACGGCCAGAACTATTTCGATTCCCCCAAAGATCAACGCCTTGGCCAAGGGGGGATTGTCCAGCGCGACCGACACAAACCGGCCCAGCGCTGCACCGGAATAGACAATGCCCAGCATGACATAGGCCATTGGATTGTTCAGCCAAATAACGGCGATCCCGGTCACAACAAACAAACCACCGACCGAGGCGCGCATCTCGGACAACCCCATCGTGCTGTTGGTCGGGGCCAGATCCAGGGCCGACGCGGTGTGGGCCGGCGCCAGAAACCCGAACGCGCCGAACCCGATGGTCAGCAATGCCGCGATGACGTTCAGAGTTGCGACCATGGCGGCCCCCTTGTGGTTCAGGCCGCGTAGGCGGCGTCAAAGAAATCAAGTTCCAGATCGACGGCGCGATGAAACAGTCGCGTGACCTCGGCCTGTTCTGCCGCATCCAGCGTCGGCCAGACGTTATCCAGCTGACTGCGTAGATATTCCACGACGCTTTCGAACCCTTCGCCCGCATGTAGCGTGATCCATTCCGCAAACCAGAACGGTAATCCGTCTTTGGGCGGGTTTTCTGGGCTGGCCCAGCTCAGGTAAACCCATTCTGCCACGACGAGCACCGCCAGCATGTTCTGATAGCGGCCAGAGGCTGCGGCTTCGGTCATCAGATCCTGAAACGCCCGTGTGGCGGGCGCGGGCTCGGTGCTGGGTTCAGTGCCCAAAGCGTCCATCGCGCGCAGGAAATAGGTGTTCTCGGGGCCTGTGATCACCGCCAGAAACTGCGCGGCTGGTACGCTGTCAGCAAGGGTCGGAGCGTGCGCAATGGCACTGGCGACAAGGCGCACGAATCCGTCCACAAACTGATAGTCCTGTTGCAGATACCAGCGCATCTTGTCCTCGGGCAGGGTGCCATCGGACAGTTCGCGCGTAAAGGCGTGGGTGGTGGCGGCCTGCCAGTCGCCACTTCTGCCCAGACGCAGCATTTCGGTTGGGCGGGGTTGGTCCTGCATTCGGAAGCTCCAGTTTTGTTTTGATGCAGACAAAGCGCGTTTCAAAACAAAGTACAAGGTCAGCCAAGTGCGGACCAAAGACCCAGACCGCCGACCAGAATGAGGCTCAGGGCCCAGATGAGTTCCAGGTTGAACCAGCTGCGCGACAGGAATTGCAGACCAAGCCAATGATAGACCGCGAAGGCCAAAAACCCGCCGCCCAGAACCATGGCGGCCGTATGCAGCGCGGCGACGCCCAGAACCAAAAGGGTGTTCGTGGTCATGATCTGAGAAATCGCTTGATGGCCCGCGTCCAGTTCATCCACGGCACACAGGCCCAGATAGATTGGAACCAGCATCAACGCGGCCCCGTGGGCAAGCGCCACAAGAAAAGACCAAAGCGCGAGCTTGCTTGGCGGGATCCGCGAAAGAAAGCGGGGATGACGGCGGGTTATCGCGATGTACAGACCCATGCCAATCACGACCAGAGCCGCGCCGATACGGATTTCATTTTGATAATCGACCAGTACGGCCATCAGGGCAAAAGGAAGAAGTACGCCAAGCATGGCCACGAAATGCCCGCCAGCCAAAGCCGCAAGCGCACCCCAGAGGGCGGATTGGCGTTGTTCCATCAAAGCCGAAGACACCGCCAGCGGCCAGCCCATGCCGGGGTTCAGGCCGTGATAGGCTCCGCTCAGAACAACGGCCAGCCACAGGCCAGCCGTTGATGACATCAGGATTTCCAATTCAGACCGAGGGGTAACAGAAACTGTCGGTTGAACAATCTCCGCCCTCCAGCCTGATTTGATGGCTGCGATATCCTTTGGGGAAATCAACCCAGAACTTCGGGTCCAGTGTCAGCCCGCCATTCTCGCCGACATCAGCCTTGACCATGGCCGCACCACCTTCCTCGGGGTAGAACTGATCGTCCCACGTGGAATAGAGCGAATTGGTCCAATAGACGCGTTTACCATCGCGGCTGATTTCGACCATCTGTGGCCCATAGCCAAAGGTTTGACCATTTGGATGTTTTGTCTTTTTGATGATCCCTCCGATTTCGACTTTCCCGGCAAGGGTCGGTTTCATCGGATCGGATACGTCATATTGATGCATCTCACCGGTGCCCCAGCACGCGACATAGAGGTACTTGTCGTCCAGGCTCAGGTCGATATCAGTGACCAGCGGCGGAACGGCAGAGAAGCCCTTCAGAAGGTCAGGTAGATCATCAGGATCAGCGGGTTGCGGATCGATTGTTATGGTTTTCTTGGCTTCGAACGTGCCGTCATCATTGCGCCACCAGGTGAAGATCGCACCTTGCAGGTTGGTCGTATCGACGACAACACCGCAGAACCCGTATTGTTTTACGGGATCATGGGCGGGGCGGATTTCCAGCGCCATCTGGTGGTTTTCGCCCAGATCAATGGTCTGAATATTGGTCCGATTGCGCAGGTTCCAGAAATGGATGCGATGACCGTATTTGTTCGAAAGCAGATCCTCGGCCACCAGCCCGTTTTCGAATTGCGGCGGCAGGCCCCATTCGGAACTGACCATGTAATCGCGCGGCAGATTCCACCAGAAATCATAATGCTTGTCCTGCACACCGCGCTCGATCTCATAGCGCCCGATGATATCGAAAGTCTCGCAATCCATGATGAATATGCCCGGAGGGCCATCTGTGCCGTCGGGGCCGCCGCCACCAAGGGTGCTGACATAGATGCCTTCGGGCCCGCAATGGATCGTGTGCGGACGCGAATACCCAGTCTTTGCAAAGACTTCTTCGGGTTCGATGATCTTGTGAATCTTGGCTTCAAGCGGGTTTTTCACGTCAATGACATAAATCCGGCTGGACCGGATGCCCGGGATGATCAGATAGCGCCGCTCCAGAAACGCATGACCGCTCAGCGGCGACAGGGAAGAAGAACAGGCGTTCCAGCCGAAATGGTGAAATTCGTCGCCCTTTTCGGGCATGATCACCTGATGCACGATCTTTCCGAAATCGTCCGAGCTTGGATCGACATTCACAACCGCCAGCCCGTCGGGTTGAGAAAAGTCAGGGCTGAGCATCAGCGTGAATGCAAGCGTCTCGGCGGGGCCCTCCATCGCCAGTTTCGCGGATGGATAAAAACTAGGGTCCGGTCTTTGGTTCATAACGTCCTCCCGTAAGTCATTGAACTTCAATTCATATTGAAAGTTCCGATCTTGGCGTCGGATGACAATCTGCCCGCTTTTTTGCCCCTTGTTCTGATCTTGTTTCGAATGTGGCCCTCAGGTCGGTTTACGTTTGCTTTCGGCCACATCATGGGCCAGCCGTCGTGTGTAATGTTCCAGATCAATAAGCGCGGAGTCTACGGTGTCCGCGTCTGTTGCCTCAAGCGCGTCCACTATTCTGCTATGCAGTCCGATGATCTCTTCGCGGGATCGCGCCGTGAACGTGATCATGTTCATAAGCGGTTGCATCGCTTCTACGGCGCCTGCCAGTTGATAGGACAGGACCGGGTTTCCAGCCCCATCCACCAGCGCGCGATGGAAAGTCACGTCTGATGCACAAAACGCCTCGTCCGTCAGGCCCGGTTGGGACTGGCGGAATATTTCTGCCCGCATGGTCGCCAGGTGATCTGCCGTGCGCCGTTGCGCGGACAAGGGCGCGCAGGCCCTTTCCAGGGCATATCGCGCCTCGCATGCGGTATCGAAGCTGACCGCATTCATCGACAGCAGCAATGTCGAAGTCGTGACTTGCTGAGAATAGGCATCCTCAAAGCTCAGGCGATTCACAAACGCCCCCCCGGAAGCGCCGCGTTGCGTGCGGATCAATGATTGCGCCGCCAGCCGTTTCAATGCTTCGCGCACGGTCGGGCGAGAGACCTGGAACTGATCCGACAGCTCGGCTTCGGACGGCAGGCGCGCGTCCACGATCAGTTCACCCGATACGATCGCATCCCGAATGGCCTGGGCGATCTGGGCAGACAGGTCTGCGGTTTTCCGGGGCGCGGTTTTCATCTTCAGACGACCTTGGGCAAATTTTTATTTGTCTGACATTTAAAAGTCTGACATTTGAAAAGCAAGGGAGTTGAGTCGGGAGGCCGAAGTGAGTCGTACGTGGCTGCGCAGCGGAATGTGGCTGGGCTTTTATGTTCTGATCTTGTGGGCGTGGTGGGTCATGTTCTCGATGAGCCGGGACATGGACCTCGATCTGATCGGCCGTCCGGGGCCGATGGGGCAGGCGATGGCCGCGATGGATCCTCGCATGGACATGTACATGCCCATGGCCGCGTTCGGCCCGCTGTTTTCAATGTGGGCGATCATGATGGCGGCCATGATGCTGCCGACCCTGATCCCGACCCTGCGCAGTTACGATGACCTGATCCGCAGTGCAAATGGCAGCCGCGCCGGCTGGCTGGGGGTTCTGGCCGGATACTCGGTCGTTTGGGTCGGGTTTGCGGCCCTAATCGCAGGAATTCAGCTGGTTCTGCTGTTTGGCGGCCTTGTCGATATGCTGGGTATTGCCAAATCCGGATGGGTCGCGGGCGGCTTGATGATCGCCGTGGGCGCGTTTCAGTTCTCGCGCTTCAAAGAGGTTTGCCATGGCGTGTGTCACGCCCCGATGACGTATTTCCTGGGCCATTGGAGAACCGGATTTGCGGGCGGTGTTCGCATGGGGCTGGGCCTTGGTGCCTTCTGCGTCGGATGCTGCTGGGGCTTTATGGCACTCGGCTTTGTCGGCGGCGTCATGAGCCTGTTGTGGATGGGGCTCGCGACCCTGTTCATGGTATTGGAGAAACTTCCTCAGATCGGGCACGCTGTGACCCGTCCAATGGGGTTTGTGCTGATTGCGGGCGGTCTTGTCCTGCTCGTGTATCCTATTAGCTACGGAGGATAAGCCAATGGCTAAAAACAGAAAACCAGACGCCGATCGGCTGCCCGTCAGCCAGCGCATCGACAGCCGCATGCCCAATCCCAAGCGGCGAGAGATGAGCCCGACGGAATGGGCCATCAAGGGCGAGTTGATCCTGAACTGTTCGTGTGACGTGTTCTGCCCCTGCGTGGTGTCGCTGGGCGCACATCCCCCGACGGAAGGTCACTGCCATGCTTGGATGGGCATCATCGTTGATGAAGGCCACTATGAAGGCGAGGATCTGTCGGGTCTGAATGTCGGGTTGCTGGTCGATATTCCGGGCCGGATGGGGGAAGGCCAGTGGAAGGTCGCCGCTTATGTCGACGAGCGCGCAAGCGGCAAGGCTTATAACGGGTTGTTGCAAATCTTTAGCGGTCAGGCGGGCGGCACGACCGGTCTGTTTACCATGCTGGTCAGCGAAATCATCGGTGCGGAACGGGCTCCGGTCCAGATCGAGCGCGATGGAAACAAGCGTCGGATCGCGATTGGTCGCAAGATACAGGGAGAGATCGAGATGCTTGCGGGCAAGGACCCGGAGCATCCGGTGATGGTCTCAAATTCCAAATACTGGATGGGACCTGACATCATCGTGGCGCGTGGCACCAAATCGAAGGTGCGCGACTATGGCCGGGTCTGGGACTTTGGCGGCAAGTCCGCTGAAATCTGCCCCATCGACTGGCACGGGCCCAAATGATGATCACGGGTGGGTATGCGCAGGAAATGGCGCATTACAATCACTGGCAGAACAAACAGTTGGCAGAGTTTTTGCAATCTCTGACACCGAAGGAGCTGACCCTTGAACGCGGGGCGTTCTTCGGCTCGATCATGGGCACGGTGAACCATCTGCTGTGGGGCGACTGGATGTGGATGTCGCGTTTCGAAAAGCGCGATGGGCCCGATGGCAATATTCACAAGGCGGGCGGGGGTATCCATGAAAGCGTATACCTGTGCCCGGACCTGCAAAGCTGGTTGGCGTTACGCGAAAAGATCGACGCGCGTATCCTGAACTGGGCAGAAGGGCTGGGGGATGATCCGCTAACCGGCTCGTTCACGTGGTACTCCGCCGCGAAAGAGGTTGATGTCACAATGCCTTACGCGCTGTGCGTGATCCATTTCTTCAATCATCAGACCCATCACAGGGGACAAGTGCACAAAATGCTGACCGAGACGGGCTCGGAAGCGCCTGTCAGTGATATCGTCTTTATGCCGCAGGAGGTATGAATGCCGCAGATTTCCGCCTCACGCCGCTTGCGGCGCACTCCGTTCTCTGAAGGAGTCGAAGCTGCCGGGGTCAAGGGCTATACGGTCTACAACCATATGTTGTTGCCGACGGTTTTTGAAAGTGTTGAATCCGATTACCGGCATCTGAAGACTCATGTGCAGGTGTGGGACGTCGCGTGTGAGCGGCAGGTTGAACTGCGCGGGCCGGACGCGGCGCGCTTGATGCAAATGCTGACCCCCCGTGACCTGCGTGGGATGCTGCCGGGGCAGTGTTTCTATGTGCCGATCGTTGACGAAACCGGCGGTATGTTGAACGATCCGGTCGCGGTGAAACTGTCCGAAGACCGTTGGTGGATATCGATTGCCGACAGTGATCTGATGCTGTGGGTTAAGGGTATCGCCGTTGGGTACCGTCTGGATGTGCTGGTGGATGAACCGGACGTGTCGCCGCTTGCCGTTCAGGGCCCGAAGGCGGACGAGCTGATGGCCCGCGTCTTCGGGGACCGTGTGCGTGACATCCGTTTCTTCAAGTTCGACATGTTCGAGTTCAAGGGGCGCGATCTGGCCGTCGCGCGATCCGGTTATTCGAAACAGGGTGGTTTCGAGATATACGTGGAAGGTGGCGATATCGGCATGCCTTTGTGGAACGCCCTGTTTGCCGCGGGCGAAGATCTGCACGTGCGCGCGGGCTGCCCGAATCTGATCGAACGCATTGAGGGCGGCCTGTTGTCCTATGGGAACGACATGACCGACGACAACACTCCGCATGAATGCGGTCTGGGAAAGTTCTGCAACACGCATACCGCGATCGGCTGTATCGGTCGGGATGCCCTGTTGCGTGTTGCCAAGGAAGGGCCGGTGCAGCAAATCCGGCCAATCGCCATCGCCGGTGAGCCGGTGTCGGGTTGCGATCGTCCCTGGGGCCTGTTTGCAAGCGGCAAGCGCGTGGGGCAGGTGACATCGGCGGCCTGGTCTCCGGATTTTGGAACCAATGTGGCGATCGGTATGGTGCGCCTGAGCCATTGGGATGCCGGGACGGAACTGGAAGTGGAAACACCGGCCGGGATGCGCCGCGCGACCGTGCAATCGCATTTCTGGATTTAGCAGAATCAAGGACGCTGCCGCGTCGACCTCGGGATATTTTGAACCAGCTGAGGACATGGGCTGGTCGCTGAACACGAAAGGAATGACAGATGTTCAATGCACTTGTGATGGACAAGGATGAAGAGAGCGGACTTGCCACCGGCTCGGTCAAACAATTGTCGGTGGATGACCTGCCGCATGGTGACGTCACGGTTGCGGTCGAATATTCCACGGTGAACTACAAGGACGGCCTGTGCCTGTCTCCGAAAGGGGGCGGGTTGGTGCGGGCCTATCCGCATGTCCCCGGCATTGACTACGCCGGCACGGTCGAGGCCTCATCGGATGACCGTTACAAACCCGGTGACAAGGTTGTTCTGACCGGATGGCGCGTTGGTGAGGCGCACTGGGGCGGCTATTCGCAAAAAGCCAACGCGCGGGCCGATTGGCTGGTGCCGCTACCCGATGGGCTGACGACGCGGCAGGCAATGGCCGTGGGCACCGCCGGTTTCACTGCGATGCTGGCGGTCATGGCGCTGGAGGATCATGGGCTGACCCCGGATCGTGGACCGGTATTGGTGACCGGGGCCGCGGGCGGCGTCGGTTCGGTGGCCACGGCCATTCTTGGCAATTTGGGCTATGAGGTCGCCGCGGTCACCGGACGGCCCGAAACCGGTGACTATCTGAAATCACTTGGTGCGACGACCATTGTGCCGCGCGACGACCTGAACGAGACCTCGAAACGCCCCCTGGAAAGCGAAACATGGGCGGGCTGCGTTGACGCTGTGGGCGGCGCCATGCTGGCGCGTGTTCTGGGCCAGATGAAATACGGGTGTTCTGTTGCTGCGGTTGGTTTGGCAGGCGGGGCTGCTTTGCCTGCGACGGTGATTCCGTTCCTGCTGCGCGGCGTGAACCTTTTGGGCATCGACAGTGTGATGCAACCCTATGACAACAGGGTGCGCGCGTGGAAACGGATCGCCACGGATCTGCCGATGGACAAGCTTGAGGCGATGGTTCAATCGGCCGGTCTGTCCGATCTGCCGCAACTGGGCGCCGACATTCTGAAGGGCCAGGTCAAGGGGCGCGTCGTGGTGGACGTGAACGCCTGAGGCTGACCCATAAACTCGACCTGGCCGGAGAAACTCGGCCAGGTTCCGGAAAACGATGTTTGTCCAAATTGGTCGCAACACCTCTGGCCATTGATACAATTCCCGATCATGATTGCTATACATCCCAATTGCGATGGCGTAAGACCCATCCAAAGAGTACCTGAAGACGGGGAGTGAGCAGAATGTCTGACGACTTCGAACTGGACACCGATGATCTGCAGCGCCGCATGGATGGCGCAATGGCCAATCTGAAAACCGAATTTGCATCATTGCGAACAGGGCGTGCTTCGGCCTCGATGCTGGAACCTGTCATGGTTGACGCTTACGGCTCGATGACACCGATCAACCAGGTGGGCACAGTGAACGTGCCCGAACCGCGTATGGTCACTGTAAACGTCTGGGATAAGTCATTGGTTGGTAAGGTAGAAAAGGCCATTCGCGAAAGCGGCCTTGGTATCAATCCGCAATTGAACGGCACCATCATTATGCTGCCGATACCCGAGTTGAACGAAGAACGCCGCCGCGAGTTGAGCAAGGTCGCCGGTCAATATGCGGAAAGCGCGCGCATTTCGATCCGCAACGTGCGTCGCGATGGCATGGATCAGATCAAGAAGGCCAAAGCGGACGGCATGTCGGAAGATGACCAGAAGCTTTGGGAAAGCGAAGTTCAGGACATGACGGATGAGATGATCAAGACCGTGGATGCTGCGCTTGAAACCAAGCAAGCTGAAATCATGCAGGTCTGAGCCGGACTGATGCCAAAAGACCCGCAAACCGAGCTGGAGTCCGGCCCGCGCCATGTGGCCATCATCATGGATGGCAATGGTCGCTGGGCGCAGGCACGCGGCCGTCCCAGGCTGTTCGGCCACCATGCCGGGGCGCGGCGCGTGCGCGAGGTTGTCGAGGCCTGCCCAGGATTGGGGATCAAGTACCTGACGGTGTTCGCTTTTTCGACCGAAAACTGGAAGCGGACCCAGGTAGAAGTTGCCGGCCTGATGAACCTGTTCCGCCGCTATATCATCAAGGAAACCCGGACACTTGCGGAAAATGGCATCCGCGTTCGATTCATCGGAGATCGGGTCCGGCTGGATTCCAAGTTGATCGAGTTGATGGACTCGCTGGAAGAAGAAACCAAAAACAACGATCTTGTTCATTTGACCGTCGCGCTGAATTACGGTGGGCGCGACGAAGTCGCGCGCGCCACCAAGCGTCTGGCGCGGGATGTGGCTGAAGGGCGATTGAAACCCGAAGAGGTGGATGAAGAAACCCTTCCTAAGTATCTGGATACGCGGGTTCTTCCTGATCCCGACCTTGTGATTCGAACCAGCGGTGAAGCGCGGATTTCAAATTTTCTTCTGTGGCAGTCGGCTTACTCGGAATACGAATTCATCGATACCCTCTGGCCGGATTTTACTGCTGCTGAACTGGCCCGCCTGTGCCAGAATTACGGTACCAGAGATCGGCGGTTCGGAGCGGTTCTGGCATGAGAGACGGCCGATGGTCTGACCTGACAACACGGGTTCTTTCTGCTGCTGTTCTGGTCGTGATCGGATCAATCGAGGTCTGGCTTGGCGGGTGGTGGTTCGAAACATTCATTGCCGCAGCCTGTGGTCTGATGACGTGGGAATTGGTTCGGATGATCGACCCGCAGGCCCGCGGCGTGGCCGTGCAGTTGGGAATTCTGACAAGCATCACCGTGGTTCTCAGCTATCATCTGCCGCCGATTTACACTTTGCCGGTCGTGTTTGCGCCTGCGCTTGTGGGCGTGGGGCAGATCAGTCGCTCGAAGGTTCTGTTCGGGATGTTTGTGATCTGGATCGTCGGGGCCGGGCTGGGTTTCATCTCGATCCGGGAAAATTCCGGTTTTGGCTGGATGGTTTGGCTGATTGCTGTCGTGGTCGCCACGGACGTCGCGGGCTATTTCGTGGGCAAGGCGGTTGGCGGGCCGAAATTCTGGCCCAAAGTCAGCCCGAAGAAGACGTGGTCGGGAACCGCCGGCGGGTGGGCCGCCGCGGCATGCGTCGGTGCAGTTTTTGCAAGCCTGGCCGGCTTTGGATTCACTTTTGTCGTTGTTTCCATTTTGGCTTCAATGGCAAGTCAGGCCGGTGATATTGTTGAAAGCGCGGTCAAACGCAAGTTCGGTGTCAAAGACAGTTCGAACCTGATACCGGGCCATGGCGGCTTTTTGGATCGGTTTGATGGCATGATGGGGGCCGCGCTGTTTGTTCTGATCGCGGGGCTGATCTATTCGCCGGGTGAAATGTAATGCGAAAGGTTTCTGTTTTTGGGGCCACCGGGTCAATCGGGCAGAATACGATTGATCTGATTTCGCGCGCGCCGTCCGAGTATGACATCGTGGCCTTAACCGGTGGCGCCAATATTCAAAGGCTTGCAGATGATGCGCGTCGGCTCGGTGCCGATATTGCCGTCACCGCTCATGAAGACCGGCTTGATGACCTGCGTACCGCTTTGGCCGGCAGTGGCGTCGAGGCGGCTGCGGGTCCCGGCGCGATCGTCGAAGCTGCGGCACGACCGGCGGATTGGATCATGTCGGCCATTGTCGGCTCGGCCGGGTTGGCACCGGGTATCGAGGCGTTGAAACAGGGGACGACGCTGGCACTGGCCAACAAAGAGACATTGGTCTGCGCAGGATCACTGGTTCTGGAAACGGCCAAACGGCATGGTGCGCGATTGCTGCCGGTCGACAGCGAACATTCGGCGGTGTTCCAGGCTCTGGTCGGTGAAGACATCGAAACAGTCGAGCGTGTGATTATCACCGCCAGCGGCGGGGCGTTCCGTGATTGGCCCCTGAGTGAACTGGTGAATGCGACGGTTGAACAGGCCTCCAGCCATCCGAATTGGGATATGGGGCAGCGTATCACCATCGACAGCGCATCCATGTTCAACAAAGCGTTGGAAGTCATAGAAACAAAAGAATATTTCGGAGTCGATCCGGATCAGATCGAAGTGCTGTTGCATCCGGAATCCATAGTGCACGCCCTGGTCGGCTATCGTGATGGCGCGATGATGGCCCATATGGGGGCACCCGATATGCGCCACGCCATCGGTTACGCGCTGCATTGGCCCGAAAGACGGGAATTGCCGATACAGCGGCTTGATTTGGCAAAACTTGGGAAACTGCGTTTCAACGCGCCGGATCTGGCACGTTATCCCGCATTGAAATTGGCCCGGGACGTGATGGCGCGTGGCGGCCTTGCAGGCGCTGTTTTCAATGCCGCGAAGGAACGCGCGCTGGATCATTTTATCGCCCGCCGGACCGGATTTCTGGATATGGCTGATGCCGTCGCCGCGGTTCTCGACAGGTTCGACGCGTCAGGCAGCCTTATTGATGCCCCGATGACCCTTGATAACGTACAGCAAACCGACCATCTGGCACGTCAGTGGGTCGATGACGCTGTGGTGGAACGAGCAGGATAGAATTTTGGACGTACTTTCGCTAATCCCGCAAGTTGGCAATCTTCTCTGGACGATTGTCGCGTTTGTCATCGCGTTGTCGGTCATCGTCGCGGTGCACGAATACGGCCACTACATTGTGGGGCGGTGGTCCGGTATTCATGCCGAGGTCTTCTCGATCGGGTTTGGTCCGGTTCTCTGGAGCCGTGTCGACAAACGGGGGACCAGATGGCAGATCGCGTTGCTGCCGTTTGGGGGGTACGTAAAGTTCCTGGGCGATGCCAATGCAGCATCGGGCAAGGATGAAAAGGCGATGGAAGGCATCGCCACCCAAAGCCCGGAAGAGCTGCGTCGCACCATGCACGGTGCGCCTTTGTGGGCGCGTACAGCCACGGTCGCGGCCGGGCCTGTGTTCAACTTCGTCATGTCCATTCTGGTGTTTGGCCTGATTTTCTGGTCACAGGGCGTATCGAAAGAGCCGCTTACAGTCGGATCGTTGCAACCTTTGCCGGGCACTGTGCAGGAGCTGAGAGAAGGTGATGTGATCACGGCCATCGCCGGCATCCCGACACCTGACTATGATGAAGAGGGCGCCTGGCAGGACTTTATCGAGGCACTGCCTGTGGAACCGGTTCTGGACTACACGGTGATCCGGGACGGTGAAGCCCTGGATGTGCAAGCACCATGGATGTTTCCCCCCCTGATCCGCCAAGTGGCCCCACGCAGCGCGGCCATGGATATCCAACTGAAACAAGGCGATGTCATCACGTCTGTGAACGGGGAACCAATCTTTGCTTTCGAGCAGTTGAAGGATTTTGTCGAAGGGTCCGAAGGCCGGGTTCTGCTGTTGGACGTCTGGCGGGATGGGTCCGAGCTGGAATTCGCATTGGCCCCCCGACGCACGGATGAACCTCAGCCGGATGGCGGTTTCGTCACCCATTGGCGGATTGGGATCATCGGGGGCATGATGCTGGAGCCGGCAACTGAACCGGCCGGTATTCTGGATTCACTGACCGGCGGTGTCAGACAGACGGGCCGTATCATCGAAGGGTCGCTGTCGGGTATGTGGCACATGGTGACAGGTGCAATCAGCACCTGCAACATCTCGGGGCCGATCGGAATTGCCGAAACCTCGGGGGCAATGGCCAGCCAGGGGGCGCAGAACTTCATTTTCTTCATCGCGGTCCTGTCGACGGCGGTCGGATTGCTGAACCTGTTTCCGATCCCGGCACTGGATGGCGGGCATCTCGTGTTCTACGCCTATGAAGCCATTGCAGGGAAACCACCCAGTGACGGGGCCTTGCGGGTGCTCATGGGGGTAGGGATCACGATAATCCTCACCCTCATGCTGTTTTCAGTGAGCAACGATCTGTTCTGCTGATTGTGGCGCGCGGCGCAAGATTGGGCCGCAATATTGCCTCATTCTGACGTTATGATTTCTGCGTCTGAGGAAAAAGCCATGACCAAAACGCTGAAAAAATCTTATCAGAGCTTTAGCTTCCTGTTCGTGTTGAATTGGGATGTTCTGCTGAGCTTTGCGGTTACGGCTTTGGCAATGGCAGGTGCCGCCTATCTGGCGGCCATGTGATTCTTACTGAAATCAACGTCGTCAATTTGAATGGCAGTCTGCGTGGCTGCTTCTATTTCGCCTTTTGACAAGCTCATTCAATCCCGCTACTCAGCATTAAAGTCTTAAAATTCTGGGTAGAGCATAAAATGACTGACAGGCGAGGGGCGGGCACATCCTGCGGGCAGCAAATGCCAACAAACAATATTTTGTGGCAGGCGCTAGCGGTTCTTTTCCTTTTTGTTGCTGCAAGCTTAATGACTTTTCCGCATGCAGCACTGGCGCAAAATTTCACGATCAATTCGTTTGATGTTGAGGGCAATCGCCGGATCGAAACCGGTACGATCATCGCCCGAACGGGAATCGAACCTGGCCAGACCGTAACTGCCGGCCAGCTCAATGATGCCTATCAGCGATTGCTTGACAGTGGTGTATTTGAAACAGTCGAACTGACGCCGCGGGGGTCTACGCTGGTCATCAAGGTGCAGGAATATCCGACGATCAACCAGATCAGCATCGAGGGTAACGCCCGCGTCAAGGACGACGTGTTGCTGGACGTCATCGAATCGCAACCGCGCCGCGTCTTTACCCCGCAGGTGGCCGAGTCTGACGCCGACATGATTGCCGAAGTGTATTCAGCCCAAGGCCGTGTTGCCGCGACCGTGATCCCTCGGATTATCCGCCGCAGCGACAACCGGGTTGATCTGGTTTTCGAAGTGGCCGAAGGCACGACCATCGAAGTGGAACGTGTCAGCTTTGTCGGCAACCGTGCCTTTTCGGACCGACGCTTGCGCCGCGTTCTGGAAACCAAGCAGGCAACGTTCCTGCGGACGTTCTTCAGGAACGACACCTTCATCGGCGATCGTATCGAGTTCGACAAGCAGGTCATCCGGGATTTCTACCTGTCACGAGGCTATGTCGACTTCCGCGTGAACAGCGCCAATGTCGAGTTTACCAGTGAACGGGATGCGTTTTTCCTGGTGATGAATGTAACCGAGGGGCAGAAGTTCTCATTCGGTAAGATCACGACCGTCAGTGAGATTCCGGGCGTGGATCCGGCCCCTTATCAGGACGCGCTGAAGATCAAGCCCGGCGTGACATATACGCCGACGCTGGTTGAAAATTCGATTACGCGACAGGAACGGCTGGGCCTGAAGCAAGGTGTGGATTTCCTTCGCGTGGAACCACGTGTCACACGCAATGACCGCGATCTGACTTTGGATATCGAATTTGTTCTGACAAAAGGTCCTCGGATCTTTGTCGAGCGGATTGATATTGAAGGCAACACAACCACCTTGGACCGGGTGATCCGCCGTCAGTTCGATACCGTCGAAGGCGACCCGTTCAATCCCCGCGAAATCCGTCAGGCCGCCGAGCGCATCAATGCCCTGGGCTTCTTCGCCGTCGCGGAAGTCGAGCCGCGCGAGGGATCGTCGCCCAGCCAGGTCATTCTGGATGTAGACGTTGAAGAACAACCTACCGGCTCGCTGAGCCTCGGAGGCAGCTACTCGGTTACGGACGGCTTCGGGATTGCCGTTGCCCTGAACGAATCCAACTTCCTGGGTCGTGGCCAGAACCTTGGTGTGTCGATTTCGACCGCGCAGGACTCGGAACAATATACGCTCAGCTTCACAGAGCCTTACCTGTTGGGCCGCAAGCTGCGCTTTGACCTTGGTCTGGGGCTGTCTGCCACCAATTCCGGGTTTGCAAGTTACGACACAAGCAGTCTTTTCTTTGCACCGCAGCTTACCTATGCGATTGGTGAATTGTCGGCTCTGCGGCTCCGCTATGGCTGGGACCGCAGCGAGATGACGCAACAGGACAACGAAGTTAACGGCGCGGTGATTGCTTCTGAAATTGCGCAGGGCAAACGGACGTCCAGTTCTTTGGGACTGTCCTACATTTATGACAGCCGTATCGGCGGTCTGGACCCCAATACCGGCGTTCTGTTCGAGGTTGGCGTTGATGCCGCTGGACTTGGTGGGGACAACAAGTACTTCAAGACCACGGCGCGTGGTATCGCGCAAACCCGGGTATGGAATGAAGAGGTGGTGCTTCGGGCCACGATGGAGCTGGGCGCGCTGCACTGGCGCGGAAACGATTTCAGCCGTACTGTTGACCGGTTTGTGCTGGGGCCCAATACCTTTCGGGGTTTCGAACCTGCGGGTATCGGACCGCGTGACCTGTCCAACGGTCAGGATGACGCGATCGGGGGCAACTACTACTGGGTTGCCCGTTTCGAAACCGATTTCCCGCTGGGTCTGCCCGAGGAGCTGGGTCTGCGTGGCGGCCTGTTCTATGATGTCGGCAACCTTTACAACATCGACAACGTCAATACGGCAGGTGCAACCATTGTCGGTGCAAACGGATCGATCCGCCACGTGATTGGCATTTCGGTGCTGTGGGAAACTCCGTTCGGGCCGTTGCAGTTCAACTTCTCGCAGCCTCTCAAGAAAGAATCTTTCGACAAGGAGCAGAACTTTGACTTTACGATCCAGGCGCGGTTCTGATCCGCGATGCTGAACAAATTGCTTGGCAGAACACGGGGCCCGCTTTGGGCCCTGTGTGCATTTATGACGATGGTCCTGACGCCTTTGGCGAATGCTCAGCAGCTTGGTGTGCCTCAAGCCAGTGTGGTCACCCTGTCCAGTGAAGAGCTGTTTGCCAAGTCCGCTTTCGGACAGCGCGTTTTGCGCGAAATTGAAAAGGAAAGCGCCTTACTGTCCGAAGAAAACCAACGGATTGTCGCGGAACTGAGCCGCGAAGAAAAGGAACTTACCGAGCAGCGCGCCACCATGTCGGCCGACGAATTCCGCCCCCTGGCCGAGGCGTTTGATCTCAAGGTTCAATCCCATCGCGAGGGGCAAAGGGCAAAACTGGACGTTCTGGCCCGTCGCAGCGAAGAAGCCCAGCAGACCTTTTCCGAGATTGTGCGCCCGGTGCTTGTCGATCTGTTGCGCGAAATTGGGGCCAGCGTGATGATCGAGCGATCCAATGTCGTCGTCAGCACGTCCGACATCACCGAAGCCGCAATCATCCGAATAAACGCCGCGATTGGTGATGGAAGCGATTTGCAACAGGGTCAGGGCGAATAGGTTCGCTTGCCCTTGCAGTGCTGTATTGCTAACCACGCAAAAAAAGAAACATCCAAAACGGGATATCTGCATCATGAGCACAGAAACCAAAAGCGCAGACATTCAGCTGATCCAGAGGATCCTGCCGCACCGCTATCCGTTTTTGCTGGTCGATAAGGTGGTAGATATCTCGGGCTATCAGTCGGCGCGCGGAATCAAGAATGTCACCATGAACGAACCGCATTTTCAGGGGCATTTCCCCGGTACGCCGATCATGCCGGGTGTCACCATTGTCGAGGCAATGGCGCAGACCGCCGGTGTGATGCTGGGTGTGGGAATGGACGTCATCGACACCGAGCTGTTGATTTACTTCATGAGCATCGACAAGTGCAAATTCCGCCGCAAGGTCGTGCCCGGTGATGTGCTGGAAATGCATGTGGAAACCGTGCGTGGAAAAAAAGGCGGAAAGCTGTTCAAATTCAGCGGCCGTGCAACTGTCGAAGGCGAAGTTGCCGCCGAGGCGGAATTCTCGGCCTATGTCGACTGGGATATGGAAAAGACAACATGAACGGAGTCCATCCCAGCGCAATTATTGAAGACGGTGCGCAGATTGGACAGGATTGCATCATCGGTCCCTTCTGCCATGTGGGCGCACAGGTGAAACTGGGCGATCGGGTCGAGTTGAAATCGCATGTGGTCGTGACGGGCGATACCTCGATTGGCGAAGATACCGTTGTGTTCAATTTCTCGGTGATTGGTGAGATCCCTCAGGATCTGAAATTCAGTGGCGAAAACACCCGTCTTGAGATTGGCAAACGCAACCGCATTCGCGAGCATGTGACAATCAATACCGGTACCGACGGTGGCGGAGGGGTCACGCGGATCGGTGACGACTGCCTGTTGATGGCGGGCGTTCACGTGGCCCATGACGTTCAGATCGGCAACCGTGTGATCATGGTGAACCATGCCGGCGCGGCGGGGCATTGCATCGTCGAAGACGACGTGATCGTCGGCGGCATTTCGGGCCTGCATCAATGGGTGCGCGTTGGACGCGGGGCCATTATTGGCGCGCTGACCATGGTGCCGAAAGATGTTATTCCTTACGGCCTGGTACAGGCGTCGAGGGGTGAGCTGGATGGCCTGAACCTCGTCGGTCTCAAGCGCAAGGGTGTATCGCGCGAGGATATTTCGGCGCTGCGCGCGGCCTTCAAGGAATTGTCCGACGGCGAAGGCACCTTTATGGATCGCGCCAGTCGGATCGGTGAAGGCAACGAAAGCGATTATGTGCAGCAGATCGTGGATTTTGTCACCGGCCATAGTGACCGATCCTTCCTGACCCCGAGGAAATAGGGTCATGCTTGCGTTGATTGCGGGAACCGGGGCGCTGCCGACCGAAGTTGTTGCGCAGTTGCCAGAACGCCCTTTGATCTGCGCGATGGAGGGGTTTCTGCCGGACACCCTGAGTGCAGATGTCGTGTTTCCTCTGGAACAATTGGGCAGTTTCATCGCTGACCTGAAGGCGCGGGGTGTGACCGATATCTGTCTGGCCGGCGCTGTTCGGCGCCCGCCAATCGACCCTTCCCGCATCGACGCCGCGACGCTGCCGCTGGTTCCGATCATCCAAAAGGCCATTCTGTCCGGCGATGACGGAGCTTTGCGCGCCGTGATCGGAATTCTTGAGGGGGCCGGTCTCACCCTCAAGGCCGCGCATGAGATCGCGCCCGGTTTGTTGCCGCCTGTGGGGTGTCTGACCGAGGCCCAGCCCTCGGATGCCGACATGGCCGACGCTGACCGCGCCGCCGGGATTCTTCGGGCAATGGGGGCGGCGGATACCGGGCAGGCCTGTGCCGTGTCCAAAGGGCAGGCGCTGGCCATCGAGGGGGTATTCGGCACTGCCTGGATGCTGCAATCCCTGACCCAACGCCCCGACGCTGGCGGGGGCATTCTGTTCAAAGGCCCCAAACCCGATCAGGATCGGCGCGCCGATTTGCCCGCCATCGGGCCAGAAACCGTTACCGACGCGGTTGCGGCAGGTTTGTCCGGGATCGTTCTGGAAAAAGGCGGTGTGCTGGTTCTGGAAAAAGAACGCGTCATCGCTGAATGCAACCGTCTGGGTCTGTTTCTCTATATCCGCGAGCGGGCAGTCTGATGCGTGTCTTTCTGGTCGCCGGTGAACCTTCGGGCGACCGGTTGGGCGGCGCGCTGATGGAGGGGTTGAAAACCCTGGTGCCCGAGGTTGAATTCGACGGTGTGGGAGGCCAGCTGATGCAAGCGCAGGGCCTGCGCAGCCGGTTCCCGATGTCCGAGCTGTCTGTCATGGGTCTTGTCGAAGTGCTGCCGAAGTTTTTTCACCTGAAACGGCGGATATCCGAGACGGCACAGGCGGTTCTGGACACGAAACCGGATGTTTTGATCACCATAGACAGCCCGGATTTCAGCTTGCGCGTCGCCAAAATCGTAAAAGCCAACAGCAAAATCCGAACCGTGCATTATGTCGCCCCAAGTGTCTGGGCCTGGCGGCCCGGGCGTGCAGACAAGATGGCAAAGGTCATCGACCATGTGCTGGCTCTTCTTCCTTTTGAACCTCCGTATATGGAGCGGGCAGGGATGGAATGCGACTTTGTCGGCCATCCTGTGGTTGGCGAACCGACTGCCACACCAGATGAGATCGCTGCCTTTCGCAGCCGTTTTGATCTGGGCAATGCGCCGATCCTGCTGGCCCTGCCCGGGTCGCGGCGGGGTGAGATCGAACGTCTGGCAGGGTCTTTCGGCGGCGCGTTGCGGTTGTTTGTCGATGACCACCCGAATTACCGTGTTGTGATCCCGACCGTAGGTGCGACGACCGATCTGATAAATGACTTGGTGCCAGAATGGCCCGGCGCCCCCGTAGTGCTGGACCCCCGCAATGTAGGGGCAGAGCAAGCCATGGCCGACAAACGAGCGGCCTTTGGCGCCGCAAATCTTGCACTGGCCGCCTCGGGCACGGTTTCGCTGGAACTTGCGGCGCAGAATACGCCGATGGTCATTGCGTACAAACTGAACTGGCTGACGCAGAAAATGGCGGAACGGTTGGTCAAGCTGGACACCGTTACACTGGTCAATCTGGTTTCGGAGACACGCGCCGTGCCGGAATGCCTGCTGGATGATTGTCAGCCTCAGAAAATCGCCGAAGCCCTGCGAAAAGTAGCCGACGCACCCGATGCACAACAGCATGCCATGAACCTGACCATGGACAGGTTGGGGCGAGGGGGCGAAGCACCTGGCTTGCGCGCGGCGCGGGCGGTTTTGAACAGAATGCAGCCACGCAATGCTTGATCACGCGTTGTTTGCAGTCTCTGCCGGGATCGCGATGATCTCTACCAATCTGGACAATCTGGCTGTCTTGTTGGGCTTGATCCTGGTGATGGAACAGCGCCGCGCGATCGTGGGTTTTGCCGTCGCTCAGACGATCGTACTTTCCCTGGCCATGACCGTGGCCGTGGGCCTGAACCAAAGCGGTCTTCCGTTTTGGATCGGCTATCTTGGCATTGTCCCACTGGTGTTTGGCTTGCGTGGAATCTGGCATCAGTTTCGCGAGACGGATACCGAAGGCGCGGAGGCAAAAGGGGCGGTGACTTCGGTGGTGACGCTTTTCCTGAGCCTCTCGATAGACAGTTTTGCGGTAATGACCCCTCTGCTTGCGGACTCGGCGCCGTCCTATCGGGGTGTTGCGTTGATCGGTGCCGCCGGCGCGGCCGCCTTGCTGGTTGCTGTTGCGGCATGGGGGGCACCCCACGCCAAAAGCCTTGGCCCACGCGTTGCCCGGCTGGATCGGATTGCGCCATATATCATGGTCTGCGTCGGGCTCTATATTCTCTTCAACTCTCCCACCGATATGTTGTGACCTGGCAAAGAGAGCGCTTCGTCTCGCATATGTGACCTGCAAAGGTCTGTTGCTGGGGCGCAGGTCCAAGGTATCGTGACCCAGAAAAGGAGTTTTCAACATGACCCGCATCCCCCCTTTGTCGGATCAGGAAATGACCGCCGACGCGCGCGCGTCCCACGCTGCATTGGGTGCCTATGGCCCATTTGACAACTGGGCCCGCGTCGCAGCGTATTGCCCTCCGGTTCTGAACCATGTCACGGGAATGCTGACGACCCTGCGAGAGCAGGAGAACCTGCCGCGCCGTGCGCTGGAGCTGGCGATGGTGACGGTATCGAAACTGAATGCCTGCGATTATTGCGTCTCGCATCACACACCGCTGCTGACCGTCGCGGGCCTCAGCCCCGAAGGGGCGGCGCGTCTGCCGGACGTCGAGGATCATCCGGAACTGGATGCCTGTGACAAGGCGGTCGTTCGCTATGCCGAAGCCGTGACGATCCGGTCGGGCCGTATGCGGGATGCCGAAGTGGCGGATCTGAGGGAATGGTTCACCGATGCCCAGATCGTCGAGCTGACCTGGCGCATCGCCTTGTGCGGTGCGTTCAATCGGTTCAACGATGCATTGCAGATTCAGATCGAACCCGAGGTCGAGCCGGTTTCAGCCTAATACCCACGCCAGATCCAGCCGCCGCCGAACACGCGGCTGCCTTCGCTTGCGTAAAATACGCAGGCCTGCCCAGGCGAGATGCCTTCCTCGGGGGTCAGCAGTTCGACCTCGGCCGTGGTGTCCGACAGCGGCCGAATGATTGCCTCGCGCGGTGGGCGGGTCGAGCGGACTTTTACGGACAAGTGCCATTCATCGCGTGACGAGAAGGGTTCATCGCCCAGCCAGTTGATCTCGCGCACCGGAACGACGCGCGTTGCCAGCATCTCTTTCGGGCCGACAACGACCTGCTTTTTGTCGACGTCCAGTTTGACGACGTAAAGCGGTTCGCTGAGGCCGCCGATGCCAAGACCACGACGTTGTCCGATTGTATAGTGGATCACGCCGTTGTGCTGCGCCAGAACGCGGCCATCGGCGTGAACGATCTCGCCCGGCTCAGCAGCACCGGGGCGCAGTTTTTCGATGACGCTGGCATAGTTGCCGTCGGGCACGAAGCAGATATCCTGGCTGTCGGGCTTGTCCGCCACTGACAGCCCATACTGCGCCGCCATCTCACGGGTTGCGTCTTTTGACGGCAGGTGGCCCAGCGGGAAGCGCAGGAAGTTCAATTGCTCTGGCGTGGTCGAGAACAGGAAATAGGACTGATCGCGATTGGCGTCTTCGGCGCTGTGCAGTTCCGGTCCGTTGGCGCCCATCTTGCGTTGAATGTAATGGCCGGTGGCCATGCAGTCTGCCTCGAGATCCTTGGCGGTTTCCAGAAGGTCCTTGAATTTCACGCGTTCGTTGCAACGGATGCAGGGAACCGGCGTTGCGCCTGCCAGATAGCTGTCGGCAAACTCGTCGATCACGGCATCCTTGAAGATGTTCTCGTAATCCAGAACGTAATGTGGAAATCCTCGCTCTTCCGCCACGCGGCGCGCATCATGAATATCGATCCCAGCGCAACAGGCTCCTTTCTTGGCCAACGCCGCGCCGTGGTCATAAAGCTGCAAAGTCACACCGACCACATCATAGCCCTGATCGGCCAGATAGGCCGCGACAACGGAACTGTCGACACCCCCCGACATTGCCACAACGACCCGCGTCTCCGAGGGCGGTTTGGCAAAGCCAAGCGAGTTCAGCGGTGTCTCGGTATCGAGGGCCATTGCAGATTCCAGTCCGGGTTAAGAAAGACCGGCAGAATATAGGAAAATTCTACACACTCTCAAGGGGCGGTTTCACGCGGCTTTAAGTAGGCTGGTGGCAGCTTTGGTGCAGCAAGAAGGGTAAAGCGATGTATTTGCACAAAGTTGAAGGGCCGAGGTCTGTTGCTCTGCCGGATGGATCCATCTTGACGCATGCGGATTTGCCGCCCGCAAACACAAGGCGATGGGTGGCGTCACGCAAGATTCTTGTCGTGCGTGGCGTGCTTTACGGGCTGATCAGCCTGTCTGACGCAAAAAAGAAATACGGCCTGAGCGACGAAGAATTCAACGGTTGGGTTTCTTTGGTCGCGGAACACGGTGTCGAGGCGTTGAAGGCGACAGCGCTAAAAAAGTATCGACAACCTAAAGGAGAGCGTGAATAAATGATTCAACGGTAACGTCAGATTAACCATTCTTGGTCAGGTTTAATTTTAATTGGAATTATTGACCCGAATTGGAGCAGTGAAAAATGCGCATACTTCTTGTCGAGGATGATCCGACCACGTCCAAAAGCATCGAACTGATGCTGACGCATGCGAACCTGAACGTCTATGCAACGGATCTTGGCGAAGAAGGAATCGATCTGGCGAAACTCTATGATTACGACCTGATCTTGCTGGATTTGAACCTGCCGGACATGAACGGGCATGAGGTTCTGCGCCAGTTGCGGATCGCCAGGGTGGAAACGCCGATTCTGATTTTGTCCGGTGCTGATGATACTGAAAGCAAGATCAAGGGATTCGGCTTTGGCGCGGATGATTATCTGACCAAGCCCTTCCATCGCGAAGAACTGGTGGCACGCATCCATGCCATCATCCGCCGTTCCAAAGGGCATTCGCAATCGATCATTCATACAGGGCGAATTGCGGTGAACCTTGATGCAAAAACCGTGGAAGTGGATGGCAAGACGGTTCATTTGACCGGCAAGGAATACCAGATGCTCGAGTTGCTCAGCCTGCGCAAGGGGACGACTCTAACCAAGGAAATGTTTCTGAACCACTTATATGGCGGCATGGATGAACCTGAGCTGAAAATCATCGATGTGTTCATCTGCAAACTGCGCAAAAAGCTCAGCAATGCGACCGGCGGAGAGAATTATATCGAAACCGTCTGGGGCCGTGGCTATGTGCTTCGAGATCCGCAAAGCAACACGCTGGATGAAACACGGATGGCAGTCGGGCTTTGAATTGAACCTCCCGTGCCGCCGGTGGTCCAGGGCGGCACATTGCACTCACGGCTCAGCACGTCTGGACCTGGCCATGGCCTCGCCCTATCACTGAGGTCCAAGTACGCGTGACAGGGCGAGGCCATGAGCAACTTAATTTCCATATCCGAGCTGACAGAAGATGAGGCGCGTGCCGAGCTTGCACGTCTGGCCGAACTATTGTCGAACGCTAACACGCTGTATCACACGGCTGATGCGCCTGACATGTCGGATGCCGACTATGATGCGCTCAAAGGGCGCAATGCCGACATAGAAGCGCGCTTCCCTCACCTCAAGCGTCCCGACAGCCCGACGGATCAAGTGGGTGCAAAGCCTGCAGATGGTTTTTCGAAAGTCACGCACGCCGTGCGCATGATGTCGCTGGGCAACGCTTTCGATGATGGCGACGTGGCAGATTTCGACAGATCGATCCGAAAATACCTGGGCCTTGGGGCTGGTGAAAGCCTGGCCTACACCGCCGAACCCAAGATTGATGGCCTGTCGCTGTCATTGCGGTATGAAAACGGGCAGCTTGTTCAGGCTGCCACGCGAGGAGATGGTGAAGTTGGTGAAAATGTAACGGCCAATGCACGCACGGTATCCGATATCCCGCAGCACCTGAAAAACGCGCCAGAGGTTCTGGAAGTCAGGGGTGAGGTTTACATGTCGCACGCGGATTTCGAGGCGTTGAACACGCGGCAGGCAGAGCGCGGCGGCAAACCCTTTGCCAATCCAAGAAACGCGGCGGCGGGGTCTTTGCGACAACTGGATCCGGAAATCACGCGCTCGCGCCCGTTGCGTTTCTTTGCTTACGCCTGGGGGGAGGTTTCAGAGCCATTGTCCGACTCGCAGATGGGGGCGATCGAGCGTTTGAATTCACTTGGATTTTCGACGAATCCCCTGACCCGTCTGTGCAAAACGACGCAAGAGATGCTGGAGCATTACCAGGATATCGAAGCGCAACGTTCCACCTTGGGCTATGACATCGATGGGGTTGTCTACAAGGTGAATGATCTGTCGCTTCAGGCGCGTTTGGGGTTCCGCTCAACCACGCCGCGATGGGCGATTGCTCACAAGTTTCCGGCCGAACTGGCCTGGACGAGGTTGGAGGCGATCGACATTCAGGTCGGTCGTACAGGCGCGCTTAGCCCGGTCGCACGGTTGCATCCGGTAACGGTGGGCGGTGTTGTTGTGTCCAACGCCACATTGCACAACGAAGACTATATCGCGGGGCGCGATGCCAAGGGCGGCACGATCCGCGATGGCAAGGATATTCGTGTCGGTGATTGGGTTCAGGTATACCGCGCCGGGGATGTGATTCCGAAGCTGTCTGATGTTGATCTGTCCAAACGCCCGCGCAGCTCGCAGCCCTTTACCTTTCCGACGCGTTGTCCAGAATGTCAAAGTGAGGCGATCCGTGAAGAAGGTGATGCGGTCCGCCGCTGCACCGGTGGCTTGATTTGTCCCGCGCAGGCCGTTGAAAAACTGAAACATTTCGTCTCGCGCAAGGCGTTTGACATTGAAGGCCTTGGTGCAAAACAGATCGAGATGTTCTATGATGATCCAATGCTTCCGATAAAGACACCGGCGGATATCTTTACATTGGAGCAGCGTGACAGGGCCAATCTGGCACGGCTAAAAAACCGGGATGGGTGGGGGGAAACCTCGGCCAGAAACCTGTTTGCCGCGATCGACGAAAAGCGGTCCATTCCGTTTGCGCGCCTGTTGTTCGCTTTGGGCATTCGACATGTCGGCGAGGTCGGAGCGCGCGATCTGGCGCTGTTTTACCGCGATTGGGAGACCATGACGCAGGCTCTGGACACCGCCCGCCCTGCGGCTTTGGCGCAGCGGCAAGCGGATGAGGCCGAGGATGACGAACGGGCGGCCGCGCTGGCAGAAGGTCGCCGGGCACGTGTCAAGGAAGTGCGGGATGCGGCCATAACCGCGGCGCGTGTTCCGCCCGATGCCAATGCCGCCTGGGCTGAATTGATCGGAATTGACGGGATCGGCGCAACGCTGGGTCTGTCCTTGTCCGATGCGTTTTCGAACGTGGAAGAGAGGCGCGCGTTCGATACATTGCGCAAAGAACTGACAATCGTCGCACCTGATGCGCCCGCCTCAGACAGCCCGGTGGCTGGCAAGACGGTTGTGTTCACCGGTACTCTGGAAAAGATGACCCGCGCCGAGGCAAAAGCACGGGCCGAGGCGTTGGGTGCGAAGGTTTCCGGTTCCGTCAGCAAGAATACCGATATTCTGGTCGCTGGTCCCGGTGCAGGTTCGAAAGCCAGGAAAGCGGCAGAGCTGGGTATAAAAACCCTGGATGAGGATGGCTGGTTGCAGCTGATCGAAGGCGCATGAGCGGGAGGCCGGAGCAGCTGTTCCCGCTGTTTGCGGGGCTTGAAACACTCGAGGGCGTCGGCCCCAAGACCGCGCAGGTCCTGCAACAGGCCGGCATTGAAAGCCCACGTGACGTTCTTTTCGGCCTGCCTTATGCGGTCGTCGACCGACGTCGGCGAGAGACGATTCAGGGCGTCGATCTGCCCGCTACGTTGACGGTCGAAGTGACGGTCGGCCCCCATAGGCCGCCTCGAAAAAAGGGGGGCGCGTACCGGGTGCATGTCGAAGACAGCCAGGCCGATTTTCAGCTGGTTTTCTTCCACGCACGCGGGGACTATCTGAAGAAAGTGCTGCCTCAGGGCGCGCGCCGTGTGATCTCGGGCAAGCTGGAGCTGTTCGACGGCATGGCTCAGATGGTGCATCCGGATCATATGTTGCCGGTCGAGCAAGCCAGTGAAATTCCGGAATTCGAACCGGTATACCATCTGACACAGGGGCTGACCCAAAAGACGGCGTTCAAGGCCACCCGCAGCGCATTGGCGCGGGCGCCAGAGCTGGCGGAATGGATCGATCCTGCGCAGATGGCACAACAAAACTGGCCGGACTGGATCTCGGCAATTCGTGCTGGCCACAATCCTCAGGGGGCTGATGATGCCTCACCGTTTGCGCCCGCGCGTCAGCGTCTGGCCTATGACGAACTGTTCGCGCATCAGATGACGCTGGCTCTGGCGCGTCAGCGAGAGCGGAAATCCCGTGGTGTCGTCAGCATAGGGACAGGCGCGCTGCAATCCAAGGTTTTGGCCAGTCTTCCTTATCGTCCGACTGGCGCGCAAAGCCGCGCGATCGAGGAAATCGCGGCCGATATGGCATCGGATTCCCGCATGAACCGATTGTTGCAGGGTGATGTGGGGGCCGGCAAGACATTGGTGGCCTTCATGGCCCTTCTGATTGCAGTCGAGGCCAAAGGGCAGGGCGTGATGATGGCCCCGACCGAGATACTCGCGCGCCAGCACCTGGAAGGGTTGCGCCCGCTGGCGGAAGAGGCCGGAGTGGTGCTGGAGCTGCTCACCGGGCGTGACAAGGGCGCAGAGCGGCGCGCCAAGCTAGAGGCTTTGAAAAATGGCAATATCCAAATTCTGGTCGGCACCCATGCCGTGTTTCAGAGTGATGTTGAATTCAAAGCGCTGCGCTTGGCCATAGTTGATGAACAGCACCGGTTTGGCGTGCGCCAGAGGATGGAGCTGTCGGAAAAAGGGCAGGGCGCGGATGTTCTGGTGATGACCGCCACCCCGATTCCACGCAGTCTGGCGCTGGCGCAATATGGCGATATGGATGTCTCGGTGCTGGACGAAAAGCCGCCGGGGCGCAAACCGATCAAGACGGCGATTGTCAGTACGCAGCGCATGGACGAGGTCGTGTCGCATCTGCGTCGGGCGATTGATGAGGGGCGGCAATGTTATTGGGTCTGCCCCTTGGTCGATGAATCCGAGGTCTCAGACCTGACGGCTGCTGAAGAACGGTTCAAACGCTTGCGTGCCATATTGGGCGAAGGTGTGGTCGGGCTGGTTCACGGACAGATGCCGCCGTCTGAAAAAGACGCGGCAATGTCCGCATTCCAGAACGGGGACACCAAGGTTCTTGTGGCCACGACAGTCATTGAAGTGGGGGTCAATGTGCCCAATGCCACGATCATGGTCATCGAGCGGGCCGAAATCTTTGGTCTGGCACAACTGCATCAATTGCGCGGCCGCGTGGGCCGGGGTGATGCGGAATCGACGTGTTTGTTGATGTATCAGCCGCCGCTCAGCGAGGGGGGGCGCAAGAGGCTGGAGGTTCTGCGTGAAACCGAAGACGGGTTCCGTATTTCGGAAACGGATCTGGAAATGCGCGGTGCCGGGGATCTGATCGGAACTGCACAGTCCGGTCTGCCAAAGTTCCGCATTGCGGACCTGGAGCGCCAGGCCGGCTTGATGGCTGTGGCCCAATCCGATGCCCGGACATTGCTGAATGCGGATCCAAAGCTGACCTCGGACCGGGGGCGCGCGGCGCGCGTGCTTTTGTGGCTGATGAAGCAGGATCAGGCGATCCGTTTGATTTCAGTAGGTTAGGCAAAAAGTTCCAGAAAGTTCACAAATGTTCTCAAAAAGTTCTTTACCGACTCGGGTAAATATGAGAACAAAAGGTCAACAAAGGATTAAAACTCTGACCGGAGGTGACCCTATGCTGACCCAGATCAAGACCGTATTCAGCCGCTCGCAATCGACGATCCTACAGGATGCCGTGGGCGTGATGTCTCTGGTCGTGATCCTGATGGTCGCCCTGCACCTGCCGGTTGGCTTCTAAGCCTTTCTGCCTGCGATCTCGTGCCGAAAAAACCGCGCTGTCATCCCCATTTCAGTCAAGGGTGACCTGCCTGTCCCAAACCCCTTGAGGGGCCATGCCTCGGCCCCGTGCGGTATTCCGGACCCCACGCGAGACACGCAATGCCTGCCGCCGTCCTTTCGCCCGGAAGGTGCGGCGGCTTTTTTACAGCTGGCCGGTTTTGAAGATCTCAAGCAACGCGGACAGAACCGAATTGACCGCGACCGAGGCCAGGATCATCCCCATGACACGGCTGATGATCGCCGCTCCTGAATGGCCAATCAGGCGGATGATCGGTTCGGCGAGAAGCATGAGAACGAAGGCAACTACCAGTACCGACAGCATGACCAATGCGGTAATCCCCTGATCGGCTGCACTGTATCTATGGTTGTCTGTCAGGATCACCACTGCAAGCATCGCGCCGGGCGAGGCCAGAGACGGAACCGCAAGAGGAAAAATCGCGGGATTCTGCTTGTGATACTTATCTTCCTGATCCTCTTCGGCCTGACGCTGTTCTATGTCCTGTTTGCTTTCGCCAAAGATCATGGTCAGAGCGAACAGAAACAGGATGATGCCGCCTGCGACCTGAAATGAATTCAGTCCAATATCCAGCGCTTCGATCAGCAATTGCCCAAACACGAGAAAGAACAAAAGGACACCGGCGCTTATCAACGATGCCAACAAGGCTGTTTTGCGGCGCGCGGCGGCCTCTAACCCCGCAGTGACGGCAATGAAAACGGGAATGGTTCCAATCGGGTCAATCACGACCCAAAGAGTTACAAAATGCTCAAGTAGATTTTCCAAAACCCATCCCTCCTTAAATTTAAGCGGAAGGTAAACGGGATTACATCAAATAGCTATGGTCAGGCGCAATCTGCCTGTTCGGCCTGCGCCATGGCTTCGGCGGCGGCATCCAGCGCCAGCAGAATTGACGCGTGGCGGTTCTTGTAGTCCCGCGCCGGTATCAGGACCTCAAGGCCATCAAAGGGCGCATCCGGGGCGGGGCCATCCTTTTTCAACATGGCCGCAAGCTGATCGCGCGCCGCTTCGACCTGCGCGCGCGTGGCACCAATGATCGCGTCGCCAACCACCGAAGCAGAGGCCTGTCCCAGCGCGCAGGCTTTGACGTCCTGCCCGAAGGCGCTGACACGTCCATCCTGAACCTTCAGATCAACGGTCACGGTAGAGCCGCAAAGAGGCGAGCGTTTCTTGACCGTTGCATCCGGATTTTCCAACCTGTCCAGATGCGGGATGTCGGCCGCCAACGCCAGAATGCGTCCGGAATACAGCTTGATCAGGTCGTTCTCGCCGCTCATGGCTTTCCCTCGTCGTGTGTTCCTCATACATAGTGGCCAACCCAACGGATGCAAAAGGTTTTTGTCATGTCTCACCCCGTCGTGTTTGATCCATCGACTCTGAAATATAACGAGGCGGGACTGATTCCGGCAATTGCGCAGGAGGAGGTGTCGGGCGAAGTTCTGATGATGGCTTGGATGAACGCACAGGCCGTTGAAAAGACACTGGAAACGGGCAGGGTGACCTATTGGTCGCGCTCGCGTCAGTCTTTTTGGATCAAGGGCGAAACCTCGGGTCATGTGCAGGAACTGGTGGATTTCCGCATCGACTGTGACCGCGATTGTCTGTTGGTTCTGGTGCGTCAAACCGGTGCTGCCTGTCACACCAACCGCAGGACGTGCTTTTATACTGCGGTGCAGGACGGGGCCGAGACCGAGCTGATGGCCCCGATGGAGTAACCGAGCCAGATCAAAGCCCCACCATATGTCGGATGTCTGCCGGGCTGGCACCGTCGGCCCGGTATTTCGCGATTGCCCGCGCATCGTCGCGTTTCGCTAGCCGTTTGCCGGCGTCATCGCGGATCAGATCGTGGTGGTAATATGCAGGCGTCGGCAAATCCAACAGCACCTGAAGCAGCACATGTATGCGGGTGGCTTCGAACAGATCCCGACCGCGAACCACATAGGTGATCCCTTGGGCCGCGTCGTCAAGAACGACGGACAAATGATAGGACGTGCCCATGTCTCGGCGGGCCAGAACGATATCGCCGACACTGGTTTCCATCTCATCCGGGGTGAACGTGACTGTACCTGTTTCGCCATCGGGGCCGGCGCCCAGTTCCATGAATTGGAATCTGGCCGGATCGTGGATTGTTCGACAGGCCTTGGCAACATCCAGTCGCAAGACTTGGTCCTTTGGGTGAGGATTTTGGCTTAAGTCTATACCTATGTTAGCTTTTCGGCACGTTCCGGGATAGATAATTCCGTCTGGACCAAGCAATGGCGCGCCTTCCTGGGGGGCGCTTGCGGCGGCGGCAATATCTTTGCGATTGCACAGGCAGGGATACAGAAGACCCTTCATCCACAGCCGGTCCAATGCTCGATCATAGATACTCAGCCGGTCTGATTGACGCAGCACCGGTTCCGGCCATGTCAGCCCCAACCAAGTGAGGTCATCGTAGATCTGATCTACCCAATGCCGACGCGAGCGCGACCGATCGATATCTTCGATGCGCAACAAGAACTGGCCGTGTTCGGATCTGGCCATGTCGCTGGCGATCATCGCAGAATACGCGTGCCCAAGGTGAATCGGGCCAGTCGGGGATGGCGCGAAACGCGTTACAAAAGTCAAGCTTTTTCTAATACATACACGTCAGAGTTAAGGTTGATGCCGGGCAAGTGCGGCCCGTATTCGCGAAATAGCAAACGTGCGGCACCCATGTCGACCCAATCCGTCAGTCGGCAGGTGAATTTGTGATCTGCCAGCGCATGATCGTTCAGGGAAAACGCCAGCAACCCAGCTTTGGGCAAGGCGTGCATCAACTGGTCGAATGTCTGGGGCGGGGCCGCGCCCTGACCGATGACACCGATGGCCGTGACCACCGAATACGCGCCGCGCCTGAGCGGGGCCGGTTTGGTGATGTCAAACCCGGTCAGGGTTCGGTAAACGCCCTTGGCCTCTGCCTGTTCAAGCATTTTAGGGGTGGGATCGATGCCATCGATGACCTCAAATCCCGCCGCCCGCAAGGCGAGACCGGAAAGTCCCGTTCCGCAACCAAAATCCAGAATTGGCGTTTGGGGGTGAGGGTGGAATTGCCACAAAGCCGCGGCCACCCGTCCCGGGGTTGCGTATCCCTGTTCCGCGACCTCTTGTTCGTAGGTCGCGGCCCAGTTCTGATAATGCGTTTCAGTGTCTTCAGGCGTGTCAAGATTGTAGGTGCTGTCCAGGAACTTGTCGCTCATCCCGTCATGCTAAGCCGAGATCACGCCGCGCGTCCAGTCAGCATTGATCCAACCAGGTTTGCCATTCTGCCTTGGCACGATCGGTATAGGCTTTGTACCGGTCCTTGCGGCCCCGCCGCCCGCCTTTCAGGCCGTCCACGGGGCGGAACAGGCCGAAGTTTACATTCATCGGTTGAAACGTCTTGGCTTCGGCCCCGCCGGTTATGTGATGGATCAACGCACCCATTGCACTGTCTTTGGGCACATCGGGCAAATCACGCCCCAGTATTTCTGCGGCGGCCATGCGACCGGCAAGCAATCCCATCGCGGCACTTTCAACATAGCCTTCGACGCCCGTAATCTGGCCGGCAAA
Source organism: Ruegeria sp. BHSA118 (assembly GCF_059613405.1). Taxonomy (NCBI): domain Bacteria; kingdom Pseudomonadati; phylum Pseudomonadota; class Alphaproteobacteria; order Rhodobacterales; family Roseobacteraceae; genus Ruegeria; species Ruegeria sp. BHSA118. The sequence continues at coordinate 26,416 of NZ_JBXWSM010000013.1, read as the reverse complement.
GCGGATGTTGGGCTTGGATTTCAAACGCATCTGTGCATCGAGCAGGGTAGGAGAGTTGATGAACGTGTTGCGGTGGATGCCGCCCAGCCGGGCAAAGCTGGCGTTTTCCAGACCGGGGATCATGCGGAACACGTCGGTCTGGGCGCCGTATTTCATCTTGGTCTGAAACCCCACGATGTTGAACAATGTGCCCAATGCGTTATCGCGCCGCAACTGAACCACGGCATGGGGTTTGACGTCAGGCGCATGAGGGTTTGTCAGCCCAACCGGTTTCATCGGACCATGGCGCAGGGTCTCGCGCCCGCGTTCGGCCATGACTTCAATGGGAAGGCAGCCATCAAAATAGCCTGCGGTCTCACCCTCGTGAAACACGGTTTTGTCCGCTGTCAGAAGGGCGTCGATGAAAGCCTCGTATTGATCACGATCCATCGGGCAGTTCAGGTAAGCCGTGCGTTCTTCCTCGGTCTCGCCTTTGTCATACCGGGACTGCATCCACGCTTTGCTCATGTCGATGCTGTCGGCATAGACAATGGGAGCGATTGCATCGAAAAACGCCAGCGCGTCCGATCCCGTCTCTGCCCGGATGGCTTCCCCCAATGCGGGTGAGGTCAACGGGCCGGTCGCAAATATCCAATGGCCGTCATCGGGCAGCGAGGTGACTTCTTGATCGGTGACGCTCACGCGTGGGTGGGTGCGGAGTTTTGCGGTGACCGTTTCGGCAAACGGGTCGCGATCCACGGCCAGAGCCCCCCCGGCAGGGAGTCTGTGCGCGTCGGCGGTTGTCATGATCAGCCCATTGGCGGCCCGCATTTCCCAATGCAGCAGACCGACGGCATTCTGTTCATCATCATCCGATCGGAATGAGTTTGAACACACCATTTCCGCCAGGTTTCCTGTCTGATGTGCGAAGGTGCCAACGGTGGGGCGCATTTCGTGAATGATCACGTCAACGCCCATTTCAGCGGCTTGCCAGGCCGCTTCGGACCCGGCCATTCCACCGCCGACGATATGCAAAATTTGTGTCATGTGCAGCCACATAGGGCACCGCACACACAGGCGCAACTGCCGTATTATATGTGACTGATCTGCTGGAGGGGTCTTGGGGTCGCCGCTGCGGGGATGTCAGCGCTGGTGAGAGAGACCAGCTGGAGGGACCTTCCGCCCACGGCGACCCAAAAGTGTGATGAGGCCTTAGCCTCGACCCAGCTTTGCCACAGAGTTGCCCTTTTGAAAAGTGCAAAAATGAAGACAGTGGCAAAAAATGTTCAAAACAATAGCGTCATTGGGTCCAATTCGGGGGGCGCTTTTCAATAAAGGCGGAAATGCCTTCTTCTGTATCGCGGTACAACATATTCTGCGCCATTGCGTCTCCGGTATAGGCATAAGCCTGGTCCAATGGCATTTGCAGCTGCTGATAGAACGCTTCCTTGCCGATCTTCACGGCCACGCCAAGCTTGGATGCGACCAGTTCCGCAAGCCCGTTGGCTTCTTGTTCCAGCATCGCTTCAGGAACGACGCGATTTACCAGCCCCAATTCGGCGGCGCGCTCTGCTGAAATGAATTCGCCGGTGGTCAGCATTTCAAATGCCTGCTTTCTGGGGATGTTGCGGCTGAGAGCCACCATCGGTGTGGAACAGAACAGACCGATATTGACCCCGTTGACACCAAACCGTGTTCCTTCCGCCGCCACCGCCATGTCGCAGGTTGCAACCAGCTGACACCCGGCGGCGGTCGCAATGCCATGGACTTGCGCGATAACGGGTTGCGGCAGGGACTGGATCGACATCATCATCCGGGCGCAACGGGTGAAGAGATCTTGAAAGAAGGCCTTGCCGCCATCTTCGGATTGGCGTCCGGCCGTCATCTGCTTCAGGTCATGCCCGGCGCAAAACGCCTTTCCTGCCCCCGACAGGACCACGGCCCGGATCGAGCTGTCGTCGCGCAGTGTATCAAGTTCGGCTTGCAGCGCAGCCAGCATCTCATCACTTAGTGCGTTCAGCCGGTCCGGGGCGTTCAGTGTCAGCCGTGCCACCGCGCCCGTGTCGTAACGTTCCAGAATTGCCATCTTGCCCTCCGTTCCCAAGTTGGGCCAACTCTAGGTCGGCAAGAGCAGGAGGGGAAGTATGGCTTTGGCAATGAACCGGGACGAACTGTCACAATACCTCAAACAGGTGTTCCCGCAGGTGCACAAGGATTTCGTCGTTGAAGATTTGACCGAAGACACGATCACCATGCGCCTGGTGGTTCAGGATCAACATCTGCGCCCCGGGGGTACGGTATCAGGCCCGTCGATGTTCGGGCTTGCCGATGTCAGTGTCTATGCAATGGTTCTTGCACGAAAAGGGCGCCAGTCACTGGCCGTCACCACCAACAGTTCTTTTGATTTCCTGCGCAAACCGGAAGGCGGCGCCGATATGATTGCGGCCTGTCGTTTGTTGAAACTGGGAAAAACACTGGCCGTTGGGGATGTGCTTTTATACTCGGAAGGCAGTGATCTTCCGGTTGCGCGGGCAACGATGACCTATTCCCTGCCGCCAGCGGGGTCCGCTGCCGCGAAATTCGGATAAAAAAGGCCGGGGACAGGCCCCGGCCCAGGAAGAGGTCCCAAAAATTGGGACTGGGGATCAGTCAGGGCTGCCAGAAAAAGCGGTTTGTTTCCCGGCCAGCCTGATGGCGGGTCAGCCCGACATCCTGAAGCAGACGGTCATCCAGATAGCTCAGATTGACGCGACTGCGGCGACGGCGTTCCCATTGAGTGACCGCCGCCGCAAACCGCACGGCCAGAGCAGCGAGCAGAGGCAGCCGTGGGCTGTCGTTCAGCAGCAGAAGGGCGGGGGTGTGCATTGTGCGTGTCATCTCGGAATTCCTTTCAAATTGTATTGACACAAAACAGTATTGCTTGGTACATAAGTTTGATACATTTGAAATTGTGTCAAAGGCAAAGGAAGAATTGTAATGGATACAATTTGGCCGGACGCTCTGCCAAAATCCAAGGGCCCGAAATACACATTGGTTGCTGACGCAATAAGAAAAGCTATTGGTGACAAGAAATTAGATGTTGGCGCCAAGCTTCCGCCGGTTCGTGAACTGGCGTATCGCCTGCAAATCACACCTGGTACAGTCGCACGTGCCTATACGATCCTGACCGACGAGGGCTTGCTTCACGCCGAGGTTGGGCGTGGTACATTTGTGGCCCCGCCGAAATCACCGATTCTGGATGATGTCTGGGCCAGGCAACTGCATCTGAGGGAAGACAAGTACAACGCCAATGTCAGCCTGTTCAGCCCGCGCTTGCCGGATGCGGGGCAGGTGGCGCTTATCCGGGAATGCCTGCAAAAGGTTTCGCAAGCTGATCCCGGGCTGTTTCTGAATTACCCCACGCGGGACGCGTACATACCCATGCGGCAATCAGTCGTGGAATGGTTGTCGGATTTGCCGCTGGGTCCGCTGACCCATGACGACATCGTCTTGACCCATGGCGGACAGAACGGATTGTGTCTGGTGTTTCAGACCATCCTGCGCGGACCCAAACCGATTGTGTTGGTTGAAGACCTCTCTTACGCCGGGTTCCGCCGGGCCGGAGAGTTGATGCGCGCCGAAGTCATTGGCGTCAAGATGGACAAATGGGGCATCGATCCGGCGTCAATGGAGCATGTTTTGCGGCAAACCAATGCTCAGGCCGTTTGCGTTTCGCCAGAAGTTCAGAACCCCACCGGCATCCACACGCCGCTTGAACGCAGGAAAGAGGTCGTGGACGTCGCCCGGCGCTTCGACCTTCAGATCGTGGAAGACGATTGCTATCGCATGGGGGAGGCGCGTGAACCCAGTTATCGCGCGCTCGCCCCCGAGCGGGGCTGGCACGTGTCGTCCATTTCAAAGATACTCACACCGGCTTTGCGCGTTGGCTTTGCCATTGCCCCAAAGGATCGCAACGTCGATCTGCGCCGATCCGCCGAATATGGGTATTTTGGCCTGGCTCAACCCCTGGCCGAACTGACCCGGTTGCTGCTGTCGGACCCGCGTACCCGCCAGATTGCACAGGATGTGCGCAAGCGGATGGGCGATTATGTTCGGATTACCGTCAATGCGCTGGGTGGGTTCGATCTGAACTGGGCACCGGATGTGCCTTTTGTCTGGCTGAACCTGCCATCGGGTTGGCGCTCTGCCGCGTTCAGCCGCGCGGCAGAGCGGGAAGGCATTCAACTCAGATCAGCGGATGAGTTCGCCCTGCGCGACGGGCGCGCCCCAAACGCAGTACGCATCGCAATGAATGGTCATGTTTCGTTGGAACGGTTCGAGGACGCAATGCTGAGGTTGCGCGCTTTGCTGGACAATCCGCCTGAACAGATCAGCGTTTAGCATTCAGGTCAGCGGGGGCGGGTCGCCAAAGAAACCGGCCAGATGGGCAATTTTTCCGTCCTCGTCCAATCGAATGAAATCATGCCCGGACACCATGATTGCGCCGTCGGGGGCCACCATATGCCACGTGAAGTGAACGACATCATGGTGCGAAACCGGACTGCTGGTTATTTCGACACGCCCATTCGAAGTCAAAAGGACTTCGCCGATATGTACACTCAACTGTTCTCGGCCTGAAACATCGGCTGTCGGATCCACGTACCGACCGTTTTCCGCAAAGCACCGGCTCAGAAATTCAAGCCGTTTATCGGCGGACTTTTCCTGCCAGGCCGCACCATAGTTTTCAATCGTGCGCATCAAATCCTTCATGCGACCCTCCGTGGTTGGGCATGATCAATTCCAACCGAGTGTATCAGAGTGTCGACATTGGGGCGATTTCCATGCTGAAATATGGGGTAAAATAATACCTATTTAACAAGTCGTTGTTTTAAAACATTTTAAATGACGTTTGGTCGCTTGACGTGGCGGTCATGGCTGTCTAGATACGCATCCATCGAATTCGGGCCGCCTCGCTTGGGGCGGTCTTTCACATCAAACAGGACTATCCTGCCATGAAAACCTTTTCTGCAACACCTGCAGACATCGACAAGAAATGGATCCTGATCGACGCCGAGGGCGTTGTTCTGGGCCGTCTCGCCTCGATCGTCGCCATGCGCCTGCGTGGCAAGCACAAAGCGTCGTTCACCCCGAACATGGACATGGGCGACAACGTCATCGTGATCAACGCTGACAAAATCCAGATGACCGGCAAGAAGCGCGAAGAAAACTTCTACTGGCACACTGGCCACCCGGGTGGCATCAAGTCGCGCACCAAGCAGCAGATCCTCGAGGGCGCACACCCCGAACGCGTCGTGACCCAAGCGGTCAAGCGCATGCTGCCGGGCAACCGCCTGTCGCGTCAGCAAATGACCAACCTGCGCGTTTACGCCGGTGCCGAGCACCCGCACGAGGCCCAGGCCCCCGAAGTTCTGGACGTCAAGTCCATGAACAAGAAAAACACCCGGAGCTAATGACCGATGGCTGATCAGATCAATACTCTCGAAGAGCTGAGCGCCGTCGCAGGCGTTGAAACCGTGGCCGAAGAAGTCATCGTGCGCGAACCCGTACGTGACGAGCTGGGCCGCTCCTATGCCACCGGCAAGCGTAAAGACGCTGTTGCCCGCGTTTGGATCAAGCCGGGTTCCGGCAAGGTTACCGTGAACGGCAAGGATCAGGACGTATACTTCGCACGTCCCGTTCTGCAGCTGATCCTGCGCCAGCCGTTCCAGGTTGCCGGTGTCGAAGGCGAGTTCGACGTTGTCGCCACCGTCAAAGGCGGTGGCCTGACCGGTCAGGCTGGTGCGGTCAAGCACGGCATCTCGAAGGCGCTGCAACTGTACGATCCCAACCTGCGTGGCGCTCTGAAAGCTGCTGGCTTCCTAACCCGCGACAGCCGCGTTGTGGAACGTAAGAAATTCGGTAAGCGCAAAGCCCGCCGTTCGTTCCAGTTCTCCAAGCGTTAATTTGCCGGGAACACCCAAAAGAAAGGGCTCGCACTTGCGAGCCCTTTTGCTTTGCGCTGGTCAGGGATTCATTCTTCGTAAACCAGCTTCCACGCGCCGTTCTCAACGACATTGACGAAAACCGTATCCGCCCCCTGATGATCATCGGGGCCATAGGTGATGTGGTTGCCGACCAGGTCATCCTGATAATCCAGTGACTCCATCGCTGCAATGAAACTGTCATGCGTCAGGTCAGGGCCTGCTGCCTCAAGCGCTTTGACCATCATTTCGGCAGCGGAATAGCCCAACATGGCAAATCCAACCGGATCTTCGCCGGTCGCGGCCTTGTATTCTTCGATAAATGCCGCGGGGGCAGGTTGATCCGCACGCGCCCAAAGATCCTGCCACGAGGCTGCGGCATAGAACCCGTCAGTCACCCCGCCGGGAACCTGTGCCACAACAGTCAGGAAACTGGCCGAAGTGCCGAGGAACTTCATGTCCGTCAAGCCCATTTTCTTGGCCGTGCCTACTACGGTGATCGCCTGGCGCACGCCAAGCGCCATGGTGACGATATCGCAGCCCTCTTCCTTGAGCTTGCTGAGCGACCCGACAAAATCCGTCTCATCCGGTTTATGGGTGGTTTCAGAACCAAAAGCGATCCCGGCCTCTTCGGCGCCGGCCTTGCTGCCTTCTAGAATTTCCTCACCAAAATCCGTTGGCAGATACATGGTGCAGACCGTCTTTGACCCAAACTCTCCGGCCAGATAATTCACACCGACACGCGCCTGATCATAGTATGTCGAGAACGAGGTGAACTTGTTCCGCATCGGCTCCTGCAACATCTGACGCGCGGCGGTCAGAGGTGCCACGTTGGGAATTCCCTTGGGATCCAACAGCTTGAACCCAGCCATGTTCATCGGCGTGCCAAGCGATTGCAGCATGGCGAATACCTTGTCGCGGTTCAGCAGCTTGTTATAGCCCTGCATGGCTCGCGGCATCTGATAGCCATTGTCTTCGACCACGTAACGAATTTTGCGCCCGTGTATGCCACCGGCTTCGTTCACCCGGTCGAATACCACGTTGGCACCTTTGGTCGCCGGGACACCCACGGCGGCAAAGATGCCGCTCAGGTCGTTGACGGACCCGATGACAATCTCATCATCCGTCACGCCCTGCGTCTGAGCCCAACCGATGCTTGCCGACGCGGTCAACGCCGTGGCGGCGGCCAGCCATTTGAATGACTTCTTCATCTTTCTCCTCCCGAAAACTCTTTGGCTAAGTGTACATGTCTTCAATCAGATGTCCGTGTTTCTTTTCGACCAGGCCGCGTTTGAGCTTCATCGTGGCGGTAAGCTCGTCATCCTCGGCGGTCAGCAGAACGTCGATCAGGCGAAAATCCTTGATCTGCTCGACCCGTGCGAATTCCTTGTTCACCGCGACCACTTCGGCGCCGATCAGTTCCTTGACTTCGGCCGCGGCGCAAAGCGAAGCAAAGTTCGAGAAAGGGATTTTCTGGTCCTGCGCATATTTTTCGACATTTTCCTGATCGATCATGATCAGCGCCGTGAGGTATTTGCGCCGATCGCCGATGATCACCGCGTCCGAGATGTAATGGCTGAACTTCAGCCGGCTTTCGATTTCAGCCGGGGTGATGTTCTTGCCGCCGGCGGTGATGATGATGTCTTTCAACCTGCCGGTGATGGTAACGTACCCGTCCTTGTCGATACGCCCCATATCGCCGGTGCGCAGCCAGCCATCGGCGGTAAAGCTTTCCGCCGTCTTTGCATTGTTGCGCCAATAGCCCTGAAAGATGTTCATGCCTTTGAGCTGAATTTCACCTTCATCTGAGATGCGGATGTCGCACCCCGGGACGACCTTGCCGATGGTTCCGATCTTGTTGCTTTCCGCAGTGTTGAGTGTGGCAAGGCCGGACGTTTCGGTCATGCCGAAGCCCTCGACGATCGGCACGCCGATGGCCCAGTACCATTTCAACAAATCCGCCGAGATAGGCGCAGCACCCGTGCCACCCCGGCGCAGTTTGTCCAAACCGAGCATCCGGCGTAAATTCTTCAGAACCAACTGATCCCAAAACCAGAACCGGGCCGCGATGGCGGCGGGAACGGGTTTTCCCGAACTCACATACTCGGCCCGCCGTACGCCGGCCTTCAGGGCAAGACCGTATGCCATTCGACCCAACGGCGTTGCATCCTGCGCCAGGAATTGCACCTGTGCATAGACCTTTTCCCAAACTCTCGGCACCGCCGTGAAGGTCGAAGGCGAGACCTCTTGCAGATTTGCAAAGACCGTCTCGGGGCTTTCCGCGAAATTCACGGTGCAGCGGGCGGCCAGCGGGAAATAGACAGATACGTCGCGTTCCAGGATATGGCAGAGCGGCAGAAAACACAGCTGTTCGTCACTGGCCAGCGTCGGCAATGACCAGGCACCGGCCTCAATACCGGCCAGGATGTTTTCATGACTTAACATCGCACCCTTGGGTTGGCCGGTGGTGCCGGATGTATAAACCAGCAATGCAGTATCCTGAGGTTTGGCCAATGCGATTTCGGCTTCGAACCGTCCCGGATCTTCCTGTTCGGCCCGCTGGCCCAAAGCGTAAAGATCGTCGATCATCATGCAGCGCGGATGGGTCAGATCATGCAAGCCTTCGTCTTCCAGAATAATCACCTTGATCAGATCCGGAACGTGGCTTTCGATTTCCAGAAACTTGTCCAGATGCTCTTCGTCCTCGACGATGAGGAACTTGCTGCCACTGTCGTTGATCAGATATTGCAGTTGATTGGCCGAATCCGTGGTGTAGACGCCAGAAGAAATGCCCCCGACGCACTGAATACCCATATCGAACCACATCCATTCCTTGCGGTCCTCGGACAGGATCGAAACAACGTCACCGCGTTCCAGGCCCAGCTTGCGCAGGGCAAGCCCGATCCACTTGGCGTGCTGCCAGTAGTCGGCCCAGGAATATGACTTCCAGATGCCCAAATCCTTCTCGCGATGGGCTGTTCGATCCTCCAGTTCCGCACAACGGTGTTGAAAAAGCATGCTGATGGTGGTGCATCCATCCACGCGCAACGGGCGTTGTCCGGGGATTGCATTCAGTTCAATGCCGTTGATCGTGACCTGCGAGGCGAGGGGCGTGGCATCCATCTTGCTTACCTCCACGTCTTCTTGCGTTTCCAACGGCGGCTTTCGCGCGCGCCTTCTTCCCGCACGCCAAGATAGAAGTTCTGGATGTCTTCGGATTTCAGCAACGTATCCGCAGCACCGTCCATGACGATGCGGCCTACCTCCATCACGTATCCATGATGCGCCAGCTGCAACGCCGCATTGGCGTTCTGTTCGACCAGCAGCATCGTCATATGCTGTTCTTCGTTCAGACGTTTCAGAATGGCGAATATTTCCTGCACCAAAAGCGGTGACAGACCCAGCGACGGCTCATCCAGCAGCATGATGCGGGGACGGGCCATCAGCCCCCGTCCGATTGCCAGCATCTGTTGCTGCCCGCCCGAAAGGGTGCCGGCCTCTTGCGTGCGACGATCTTTCAGAACGGGAAAGTAACTGAAAACAAGCTCGCGATCGTGGTCGATCTGCGCTTTGTCCGTTCGGGTATACGCGCCCAGGCTCAGGTTTTCATCGACGGTGAGCAGAGGAAACACCTCGCGCCCTTCGGGTACATGCACGATTCCGCGCTGGACGACGGTATGCGGCTCGGCCCCCTGAATGTCGTCTCCATCAAAGGTGATCGTGCCTTTTTCCGGGTCCATCACCCCCGAAACGGTTTTCATCAACGTCGTCTTGCCGGCACCGTTTGCGCCAAGGATCGAAACGATCGTGCCTTCGTGAACGTCCAGCGAAACACCGCGAATGGCCATGATCGGGCCATAAAAGCTTTCGACATTTCGGATTTTCAGGATTGGCGCGTTCATGAAGCTTTCCCAAGATAGGCTTCGATCACTGCCGGGTGCGATTGAACTTCGGCCGGGGTCCCAAGCGCCAGTTTTGCGCCGTCTGCCATGGCCAGAACCCGGTCTGACACGCCCGAGACCAGGCCCATGTCATGTTCTACCATCAAAACGGTGATGCCCATCTGCCGACGGATATCATCAATCCACCAACGCATGTCTGTTGTTTCTTCCACGGACAACCCCGAGGCCGGCTCATCCAGCAGCAGCAGCTTGGGGTCGGTGGCCAGCGCGCGGGCGACCTCGACCACTTTGCGCACGCCGTAGGGCAGCCCCGATATCATCTTGTCGCGATAAGCTTGCAGGTCGAGAAAGTCGATGATGCGTTCGACCTTCTCGCGGTTCTCCAGTTCCTGTTGCTTTGCAAATGGGGTGAACAGAATCTCGGATATCAGGTTTGTTCTGCGGTGGCGGTGGCGTCCGACCAGCAGGTTTTGCAGAACGGTTGCGTGTTCGAACAGCTCGATGTTTTGAAATGTCCGTGCCACACCATAGGCGGCGACACCGGACGGTTTGACCCGAAGCAGATCATGACCGTCATACCGGATCGCGCCTTCAATAGGATCGTAGAATCGGGAAATCAGGTTGAAAACAGTGGACTTGCCCGCACCGTTTGGGCCAACGATGGCAAAGACTTCACCTTCCCGAACGTCGAATGACAGGTCATCCACCGCCGTCAGGCCGCCGAACTTGAGGGTGACATTTTCGAACTCCAGCAAGCTCATCTCAGACGCTCCGTCTTGAGATAGGATTTCTGCCGTTTGAACATGTCTTTTCGATAAAAGGGGAACAGCTCGAACCAGGTGCGGATTTTCAGCCAGCGGCCATAGATGCCCATGGGTTCGAACAGGATGAAAGCGATCAGGATCATGCCGAAGATGCCGAATTCCAACCCCGGAATGGCGACTGTATTGCCGCCGAACAGGGCGCCGGCATATTCTTTTGAGATCGACAGAAACTGCGGCAGGAACCCGATCACGATCGCGCCCAGAAAGGCCCCGTGGATCGACCCCAGCCCGCCGATGACGATCATCATAAGCAGTTGGATCGAGATCAGAACACTGAAGGTTTCGTTGTTGAACGCTCCGGCGAACAACCCCATCAGCGCCCCGGCCCAGCCCGTCACCGCGCAGGACAACGCGAAAGAGGTCATCTTTGTCCGCGCGATATCGATACCCATCGCCTGGGCCGAAACCTCAGAGTCGCGCACCGCGATGAAGCTGCGCCCCAAAGGCGCGCGCAGCAGGTTGATATATCCCAGTGTGACCAGAACGGCGACGGTCAGGACCAGCCAGAAAAACTGATCGGGCGTTCCCCAGCGGTCTACCAGATGGCCAAAGATTTCGACCCCGCCGACATATTTGCCCGCAACGCCGCCGGTGATGGGTTCGGACAAAACGATGATGTCGTCCATCAGGATCGAAAGCGCCATGGTGAAGATGGCCAGATAGATGCCATGCAGGCGCAGGGCAGGGATCGCAACGGTCACGCCCGCGATCCCCGTCAGGATGCCAGCCAGCGGAAAGGCGAGCAGAAAGGGCACCCCGGCTTCGATCAGGGCAACGTTGGCATAGCAGCCAAAAGCCAGAAAGGCCGCGTGGCCCAGACTGACTTGCCCTGTATGCCCGGTCAGGACCATCAGACCCAATCCGGCAATGGCCCAGATCAGGACGTTGGTCAGCTCGCCCAGATAGAACTCATCCAGCCACCAGGGGGCTGCGAAAACCACCGTCAGAAGGATCAGATACAGGATAAGCTGGTAACGGTCTTTCCAAGGGCGGATATCCTGCATGTAGTCGGTTTTGAAGATGATCCGCATGGCTCAGACCTTTTTGACCCGAACCTGACTAAACAACCCGTTGGGGCGAAAGATCAGCACGGCCAGCAGCAGGGCGTATGGCGCGATCTGGCTGTAACCCGCGGCGATATAGCGGCTGGCAAAAGGTTCGATCACCCCGACGACAAGACCGCCGGCCAGCGCCCCGGGCAGGCTTCCGAACCCGCCGATGACGGCGGCGGCAAATGCCTTGATGCCCAGCAATCCCGTTGTCGGATCCACCGCGCCTTTGGCGGCGAACAGAATGCCTGCAATCCCCGCCACGATCCCGGCCAGCGCCCAGATGAACCCCTGAACCCGCTTGACAGGCACGCCCATGTAATACGCCGCCAGCTGGTTTTGCGACGCCCCCTGCATCGCCAGACCGAGTTTGGAGCGGTTGAAAAAGACGTAAAGGCCCCATGTCAGCAGGATGGTGACGACGATCACGGCGACATCCTCCAGCCCCAGCACAAGGCCGCCAAAGCGCAGCTCTTTCCCCGCCAGCGGGTTTTGCAGCGTTTGCGGTTCGTGCCCCCAGATCAATCCGGCCACGAAACGGATCACGAAGCCCAGGGCGATGGTCAGGATAACAACGGCGGTCTGACTTTCGCCAAACAGGCGGCGGATGATCAGGCGATCCAGAAGATATCCCAATGCCCCCATGATCCCCAGCGAGATCGGCAGGGCCAGCCAGAACGGCAGGCCCATATATTCGGTGTTGGTCAGGCCGATGGTGACAAAGGCCCCCAGCATCATGAAATCGCCCTGCGCGAAATTTACCGCTTCGGTCGCCTTGTAGATCAGAACAAAGCCAAGCGCGATCAAGCCATAGACACACCCGTTTGCCAGTCCGCTGATCAGCAGCTGCGCGTTATCCAAACTGTCCTCCCTCGACCGGTTTGCCGGTGTCGCGTTCCGCCCGCGCATCCTCCGGTGACGCGGGTTTGTTCTACTATGGCGTTATTATCACCTTGCCGTCACTCTTTTTCAGCGCATCAGCCAGGTTTGGCACAAGATTTCTGAGTGTAAGGTGTTCAGAAACATCCGTTTTCCAGCGCCCGTCGGCAAACCGGGCCTGAACCTCGGCCACAACTCGCATCTGATCGGCGGGCGGGGTCGACATCATCCAGCTTGTCAGCCAGAACCCTTCGATCCGCTTTCCCATGAAAATCAACTGCCCTGTCTGAGTCAGCGTCGGTGCCTCGGTAGACAGCTTGCCATAACTGATCCAGCGCGCCCGGTTGGGCATGGCGCAGAACAATTGTTCGGACAATTGGTCCGTCACGGCATCCAGAAAAACGCGCGGTTTCAGCTTCGCGCTCAGATCCGCAAACTTTGCGACAATGTCGTCGTCGGTTGTCACAAGCACTTCGGCCGCGCCAAGGTCTTTCAACATCTCTACCGTCTCGGCCCGGCGTACCAAAGCGATCGGCTTCAAACCCAGATCCCGACCAAGGCTGCACATCAGCTTGCCCAACTGGCTGGTCGCGGCTGATACGACAAAGGAATCGCCGTCGGCCTTGGCCATATCCACCATGGCCATCGCCGTCATTGGATTGACGATCTGGGCGGCCCCGTCATCGTCCGAGATATCAGGGCGCAGAGGGATGCACATCTGCATCTGTGTGACGACATATTCCGCCCAGGCCCCCGATCCGGCGGCGACGAACGCGACGCGTTGCCCTTGCAGGGCCTCGGCGCCCTTGCCGGCGGCCACGACGTCTCCGCATCCTTCAAAGCCGGCGGGGGTTCCCTTGACCCTTGGCTGCCCGTATTCACCCTTGATGAAATGCAGATCCGACGGATTGACCGAAGCCGCGCGCAGCCGGATCAGCACCTGACCCGGGCCGGGTTCAGGAGTGGGAACTTCGGCTTCTTCCAACCAGTCGGCGGCGTTTTCAACGGCCGGTCCGGTGGCCGTACCGGAATACCCGTCATGCTTAAGGATTGCGGCGAACATTGTCTGGGGCAGGTCGGTCATCGGTTGATCCTCGAATTTGGCTGAATCAAAGCACGTGCCTTGTCCGAAAAGCCTTCAGACCAGTCGGGCAGGGCGCGGGCTTTTTGTCAGGCACAGCCAATCAAAAGCCGTGCAGGAGGTCAATTCAACGACACCGTAACGTGGGGGCACCGCAGATGCGCCCTGGGGCAAAGGCCGACCCGTGGACCGGCCTTTAACACTTTACTGTTGGGTCAGCAGGTTGGTCAGTTCCTGAATTTTCTGAACAATCGTTTCAGGTGAGTCCTTGATATCATTCACAATCTTGATAGCCTGATCTTTCAGATCGGTGGCCAGAGTGCTTTCCTGAAGGGATGTCATAATGCCATCATAGTCGAAGCTGGTCGGGTCCAGCTTACCTTCCTGAATCCATGAGTTCAGCAACTCCTGCCCCTGACCGGCCAGCGCGGCCACCTGATCGCTGGCCTCCTGAGCAGCATCAGAGGCCTGATCCGCCACCGATGACGCCGCTTCGCTTGCCTGATCCGCAACCGACGAGGCCGCTTCTGTCGCTTGGTCCGTCAGCGACGAAGCCGCTTCGGAGGCTTGTTCGGTCGCGGCATCGACAGCGTCAGAGGCAGCTTCTTGTACAGATGAAGCCGCGTCTGTCACCGCTTCAGCGGCTTCTTCTGCCGCAGTTTCCAAACGCTCAGCGGGCGTGGGTTCGGGTTGATTCAGGTAATAATATCCACCAGCGCCAATTGCGGCGATGACGATGGCAAAAATAAGAGTACGCGACATGTGTGTCTCCTTTGGAAATTGTGTCGCCGGGATGCGCTAAAAATAGCTCAGGTACAAAGGGGAATTCCCAATAATTCACAGCAGAATAGAGTATAAGCCGGGCTATGCTCATTGCCCCTGGAAACGCGGCAAGAACACGCCTGCGCAAAGATGACGCGCCGTGTTTTGGCAGCGATCCGCCGGGAAAGGACCGCAAGCGCAACAAATTTTCGGGCGCTTCTTGTGTGCCAAAAAGGCAGCGTTGGGCCAGCATTGGGAAAGTGGCGGAGAGACAGGGATTCGAACCCTGGGTGGGCTTGCACCCACAACGGTTTTCGAGACCGCCCCGTTCGACCACTCCGGCACCTCTCCGCGGGGGTCTGTGAGGGGGGGATTTAGTGAGGAACGGGCAGGGGTGCAAGCAGAAAATTCGGGAATTGAAGAAACCCGGGATTTTCCGTTGCCTGCCAGCGCAAAACTCCTAGTCTGATATCCATGATACAGTTTGTACGCCGCTCTGCCTTTTGGTTTCTGGCCCCGCTTTTTGCGCTTGTTCTGATCCCGTTGGAACTTTCCGCCGCCAGCCGCGACCGGATAGAAGCCTTTCTGACCACAACCGGATTTGACGTTGCCCTTGAAAGTATCGCGCTAAGCTCGAGGTCTGCCCCTCAGATGCTGGGGATCGATCCAGATGGATTCGGATCGGACTGGGCACGCCTGGCGGACGAAGTCTTTGAAGTCGGCGCCATGCACGAGACTGCGGTTTCCATCCTCGAACAAACTCTGAGTGATGAGGCCCTGACACACGCGGTTGACTTCTATGCATCGGATCTGGGTCAGCGCCTGGTCGAGGCCGAAAACGCATCGCATATGCTTGAGGACGATGAGGCCAAGCAATTGGAAGGTCAAAAAATCGTCGCAGACCTGATCAAGGACGGATCGCAACGGGTCGAAAGTTTCAAGCGTATGAACAAGGCGATCGATTCGACCGGTACCGCAGTGCGGGCCTTGCAAGAAATTCAGGTGCGTTTTCTTCTGGCAGCTAGCGCATCAGGTGTCATCGAACTGCAACTGGATGCGGATGAATTGCGGGCGCTGATGAAGCGGAACGAAGCTGGCATGCGCCAATCGCTGCAACTGTCCAGTCTTGCGGGGGCAGCTTATACCTATCAGGACTTTTCCGATGCGGATGTCGACTCGTATGTCGAGGCGCTGGAAATGCCCCTCATGCAGGAGGTGTATGAATTGCTGAACGCGATCCAATACGAAATCATGGCCATGCGGTTCGAAGTTCTTGCGGCCCGAATGGCCGAACTGCATCCCGCACAGGATATCTGATGCACCGCGTTTTCCTGGCGATTGCGTTTGTTCTGTGGGGCGCACAATTGCTGGCCGATCAAAGGGTCGACCGCCTGGCGCAGGCCATGCACCTTTCGCATGTGATGGAAATTCTCGTAGACGAAGGGCAGGGGCACCGCGAGGAACTTGACGAAACGCTGTTGGACAATACCGGCGGCGCGTATTTTGAAGCGCAGGTCAAAGATATTTACGACCCGGTCTGGATGCAGAAATTCCTGACGGATGCTTTTGAGGCAGGTCTGTCCGTACCTCAGCTTGATCAGGCGATCCTTTTTTTCGAAAGCGATCTTGGTCAGACGATCGTGTCGCTGGAAAACTCGGCCCGGCAGGCGATGTCGGATCAGGCCATCGAGGATATGGCCCGTGAATCCTACGAGTCCGTTGAACGCGACTCGACACGTTTCGAGTTGGTCGATGAGTACATCCAGGCAAATGACCTTGTCGAAAAGAACGTGCATGGGGCGCTGAGTTCCGACTACAACTTCTTTCAGGGTCTTGATGTCGACGCGCAAGGTGACGATCAGGAATTGCTGGCCGAACTTCTGTCACAGAAAGAAAGCCGCGCAGCAGAAACCGAGGCGTGGCTTTATTCTTTTCTTCTGATGGCCTATCGGCCCTTGGACGAGGCCCAGATGCGCGAGAATATTGCGTTTTCCAGAACCGAAACCGGGCGCGCCCTGAATGAGGCGCTGTTCGACGGTTTTGACCGCATGTTCAACGATATCTCTTTCCGGTTGGGGCGGGCGGTTGCGCAGACACTCAGGGCGTCTGATCTCTGACGGCGCTTTGGTGTTGACTTTTCCCGGCGATCTAGGGATAAGCGCGCATCCCGGCCGGTTTTCCGTGCCGGGTATCGTTATTATTTGACCCTTGGGATGTCCTGATGGTCATTCACACAGCCCGAAAAGGGCGCGCTGTTCGAGGTGGCTTTCAAGTGTCTTGGGGCCGGAAACTCCCGGAAGGGGACCACAGAACGCGGTTTGGAAAAGGAAAGACGCATGTTTGCGGTCCTCAAGACTGGCGGCAAGCAGTACAAGGTTCAGGCGGGTGATATCCTCCGCGTTGAAAAACTGGCTGCCGACGCAGGTGAAAAAGTTCAATTCAACGATGTTCTGATGCTGGGCGGCGACGCTCCGGTTGTTGGTGCACCTTTCGTTGAAGGCGCAGGCGTACAGGCCGAAGTGATCGAACAGATCAAAGGTGACAAGGTCATCAAATTCGTCAAGCGCCGTCGTAAGCACAGCTCGAAGCGTACCGTCGGCCACCGTCAGAAGCTGACGCTGGTCAAAATCACCGACATCCTGTCGTCGGGCGCTGACAAGTCGGGCATCAAAGCTGCAACCGGGTCTGCTCCGGCTGGCGAAGCGGCACCTGCTGCAAAGCCTGCCAAGAAAGCAGAAGCCAAAGCAGAGGCGCCCGCCGCTGCTGCTGCCGCTGACGATCTGACCAAGCTGAACGGTGTCGGTCCTGCCGCTGCCAAAAAGCTGGTTGAGGCCGGTATCGAGAGCTTTGCCGCTCTGGCCGCCTTGTCGGACGAGCAGATTGCTGCTATCGACACCATCAAAGTGAAACCCGAATGGGTTGAGCAGGCCAAAGATCTGGCCAAAGGCTAAGGAGAGAGAGAATGGCACATAAAAAAGCTGGCGGTTCCTCCCGTAACGGTCGCGACTCAGCGGGTCGTCGCCTTGGCGTGAAACTCTATGGTGGCCAAGCCGCCATCGCAGGCAACATCATCGTACGTCAGCGCGGCACCAAATTCTGGCCGGGCGAAGGCGTAGGCATTGGCAAAGACCACACGATCTTTGCAACTGTCGATGGCGCCGTTAAGTTCCACAAGGGACTCAAAAACCGCACCTTTATTTCGGTCCTGCCAGTGGCGGAGGCCGCAGAGTAAGCCGAAACCCAGAAGGTTTAAGAAAAATTCATGGGGGACCGGCACAAAGTGCCGGTCCCTTTTTTCGTTTTAACGCAGTCGTGATCAAACAAACCGATGACAGTTGCAACCACCAGTTTCCTGATCTTTGCCGCCAGCCAGGTCGGCACGCCGGGACCGGCCAACATGGTCCTGCTGGGTACTGGTGCGCGTTTTGGCTTTCGCGCCGCGTTGCCTTTTGTCGGGGGTGTTATCCTTGGGAAGCAGCTGATCATTTGGCCGGTCGGTTTTGGGTTGCTGCATCTCGCGGATCAGGCGCCTGAGGTGTTTACGGTACTTAAGTACGCGTCAGCAGCCTATATTTTTTGGCTGGCGTGGAAGATTGCCAACACGCGTTTGTCGCGACAACAGGCTGACGGGAACGCCCCCGGCTTTCTGGCTGGGCTGATTGTTCATCCGCTCAACCCCAAGGCCTGGGCCATGATCATTGCCGGGTTCACCGGGTTTGTGGCTGCGGGCACCCCCAGTTTCGAAGCGACGGTTACGATTGCTCTGTGTTTGTTGTTTTGCCAGGTGATCCTTCATCCGATCTGGACTTTTGCGGGCGATAGAATTGCCCATGCGGTTGAAGGACGACCCGTTGAAAAATATCTGATGTGGACGTTGGCAGGCCTTACGGTTGCGTCCGTACTTTTCGTGTTGTTCGGAGGAGGAACACACCCATGAAACTTGAAACAATAATAAATCAGCCGGTCATCGAAACCGAGCGGTTCGATCTGCGCCCTCTGCGGCGGTCGGATATGGGGCTGATCGAGCACTATGCCGGCGATGAGCGTGTGGCACGCATGACGACGAGTATTGCACATCCTTTGGCCCCCGGCTCGACCGAGGCCTTTGTGACGCGCTCGATGGCCGAGGACCGGGACGAAGACGTCTGGGTCATGGATGCCACCAAGGACGGCGGTCCGGAGCTGATTGGTCTGATCACGCTGAAGCGGCTGGATCGGAACCAGTCCGAAGTGGGCTATTGGGTGGCGCCGATCTATTGGAACACCGGCATCGCGTCGATGGCTGTGGAAGCACTGGTAAATGCCAACCCGCTGAAAAACGCGACGATGTTTGCCAGCGTGTTTCAGGACAATCCGGCCTCGGCCCGGGTCCTGACTCATTGCGGGTTCCAGTATCTTGGCGATGCAGAAAGCTATTCGGTGGCGCGTGATGCGAATGTGCCCACCTGGACATACAGTAAAAAACTCTGACTTGTGGCCGATGGGGCCTTTGCAGTAGGGGACAAACCATGAAATTTCTCGATCTTGCAAAGGTCTACATCCGGTCCGGGGCCGGCGGTAGCGGCTGCGTCAGCTTCCGACGCGAAAAATACATTGAATACGGCGGCCCTGATGGCGGGGACGGCGGTAAAGGCGGTTCTGTATGGGCCGAAGTTGTGGACGGGCTGAACACCCTGATCGACTTCCGTTATCAGCAACATTTTTTTGCCAAGAACGGCCAGCCGGGCAGGGGGCAGCAACGCACCGGCAAGGATGGCGATGACATTGTCCTGCGCGTGCCCGTCGGCACCGAGATCCTGGATGAGGATGTAGAAACCGTCATTTGCGATCTGACCGAGGTGGGACAGCGCGTTCTGCTGGCGAAAGGTGGCAATGGCGGTTTCGGCAATCTGCACTTCAAATCCGCCACCAACCAGGCCCCGCGGCGTGCAAATCCGGGGCAGGCGGGCATTGACCGCACGATTTGGCTGCGTCTGAAACTGATCGCCGATGTTGGCCTGCTGGGCATGCCAAATGCAGGCAAATCGACTTTTCTTGCAGCCACGTCAAACGCGCGGCCCAAGATCGCGGATTATCCGTTTACCACGCTGCACCCAAATCTGGGTGTCGTGGGGGTCGACAACGTGGAATTCGTCGTGGCCGACATCCCCGGCCTGATCGAAGGCGCACATGAAGGACGCGGGATCGGAGACCGCTTTCTTGGTCATGTTGAGCGCTGCGCTGTACTGTTGCATCTTGTCGATGGTACGTCGGAAACGGTTGCCGATGATTACCGCACGATTATCCACGAGCTTGAGGCCTATGGCGGCGAGCTGGCACAGAAACCCCGGATCACCGTCCTGAACAAGGTCGATGCGCTGGATGACGACGAACGTGATCTGGCCAAGGCCGAGCTTGAAGAGGCCGTTGGCGGCCAGGTGATGATGATGTCCGGTGTTGCTCATCAAGGTGTAACCGAGGTTTTGCGTGCGTTGCGCGGCCAGATCGATGACAATCGTGTTCGTCAGAAACCCGCTGAGGAGGCGCAGCCTTGGCAACCCTGACTTCAGCGCGCCGATTGGTTGTCAAAATTGGGTCAGCTTTACTGGTTGATCGCAAAACCGGCTTGTTGCGAAATGAATGGTTGTTTTCGTTGGCGCAGGATGTCGTATGGCTCAAGGAGCAGGGGACAGATGTAATCCTGGTCTCGTCCGGATCGATTGCACTGGGCCGCGGCGTTTTGGGGCTGTCCATGGCGACATTGCCTTTGGAAAAGTCGCAAGCTGCCGCTGCCGTCGGGCAAATTCGTCTGGCGCGCGCATATGAAGAAGCGTTGACACCTCATGGGATCACCACAGCTCAGGTCCTGGTGACATTGGAGGACAGCGAAGATCGCCGCCGCTATCTGAATTCACGCGCGACCCTGGAAACTCTGCTGGGTTTGGGGGTCGTGCCGATCGTCAACGAAAACGATACCGTGGCAACGGATGAGATTCGGTATGGCGACAATGATCGTCTGGCCGCGCAAATCGCGGTGACCGTGGGGGCGGATCAGTTGATCCTGCTGTCGGATGTCGATGGTTTCTATTCGGGCAACCCCAACGAGGACGCCTCGGCCACGCGTTTCGAAACGATCGACAAGATCACGCCCGAGATCGAAGCCATGGCGGGCGATGCGGGCTCTGGCTTGTCAAAGGGCGGAATGAAGACAAAGCTGCTGGCCGCCAAGATGGCCACCGCGGGCGGGTGTGCGATGGCGATCACGGAAGGATCGGTTCTGAACCCTCTGAAAACGCTGGAAAATGGCGCAAGCTGTACGTGGTTTACCGCAACGCTGGATCCGCACGCTGCGCGCAAACGTTGGATTTCAGCCATGAAACCGCGTGGCGAAATTACCATTGATGAAGGGGCTGCCAACGCGCTGGCAAATGGCAAAAGTCTGTTGCCCGCGGGTATTGTCGAAGTGACCGGCGATTTCGGGCGCGGCGACCCCGTTGCGATCCTTGATCCCAAAGCCCGCCGGCTGGCGCAGGGGATCAGCCGTTACACCGCGCAAGAGGCTGACGCGATCAAAGGGCGCAGGTCGTCCGAGATCGAGGCGACACTTGGATATCCCGGCCGTGCGGCCTTGATTCACCGGGATGATCTGGCCCTGT
Organism: Ruegeria sp. BHSA118; assembly: GCF_059613405.1. NCBI lineage: Bacteria > Pseudomonadati > Pseudomonadota > Alphaproteobacteria > Rhodobacterales > Roseobacteraceae > Ruegeria > Ruegeria sp. BHSA118. Next base: position 5,345 of record NZ_JBXWSM010000013.1, on the reverse strand, counting down.
AAATACTGAAAAAGATGACCTGAAAGGCACGCGACATGAAAGATTTCGACAGCATTCCCGCTCTGATGGCTGATCTTGGGAAACGTGCCAAAGCGGCATCGCGCGATCTGGCTTTTGCAAGCCCAGAACGCAAACATGCCTCCCTGATTGCAGCAGCCGACGCGGTTTGGGCCAATCGGGCGCAGATCATCGAAGCCAACCGGAAGGACCTGGAGTTCGGCCGCGAGAAGGGCCTGAGCCCGGCGATGATGGATCGGCTGATGCTGGATGAGGCGCGTGTTCAGGGCATGGTCGATGGTCTGCGCGCAGTGGCTGATCAGACCGATCCGGTGGGCGAAGTGCTGGCCGAATGGGACCGCCCGACCGGATTGAAAATCCAACGCGTACGCACCCCGCTGGGTGTGATCGGCGTGATCTATGAAAGCCGCCCCAATGTCACGGCCGACGCAGGCGCGCTGTGTCTGAAATCCGGAAATGCCGTCATCCTGCGCGGCGGCTCCGAGAGCTTTCATTCTTCGACCGCGATTCATGCCTGCCTGGTCGAGGGGCTGAAGGCTGCCGATCTGCCGGAAGATGCGATTCAACTGGTGCCGACACGTGACCGCGCGGCGGTGCAGGAATTGCTGACCATGACCGACTATGTCGACGTCATCGTTCCGCGCGGCGGCAAGGGGTTGGTCGGGCTGGTCCAGCGTGAGGCCCGTGTGCCTGTTTTTGCTCATCTTGAAGGCATCGTGCACATCTATGTCGACAAGGCCGCTGATCCGCAGAAAACGCTGGACGTGGTGTTGAACGCCAAGACGCGCCGTACCGGGATCTGCGGCGCTGCCGAATGCCTGCTGATCCATCAGGACATCGCCGAAACGCTGGGGCGTGACGTGATCGCCGCGCTGCTGAAAGCCGGGGTCGAGGTTCATGCCGAAGGCGCTCTTGCGGTCGAGGGTACAATTTCTGCGGCGGCGGAGGATTGGGGAAAAGAGTTTCTGGACAGCGTGATCGCGGCCAAGCCCGTCGCTGATATCGACGCCGCCATCGCGCATATCCAGCATTACGGGTCGAACCATACCGATTGTATCATGACCGAGGATGACACGGCCGCGGCCCGGTTCTTTGAGCGCTTGGATAGCGCGATCCTGATGCACAACGCGTCGACTCAGTTCGCCGATGGTGGCGAATTCGGGATGGGCGCTGAGATTGGTATCGCCACGGGCAAAATGCATGCCCGCGGCCCGGTGGGGGCCGCCCAGTTGACCAGTTTCAAATATCTTGTGCGCGGGAACGGAACGATTCGGGATTAAAAACACAGCACAATGCGGGTCGCGGCGGTTTCCACGGAAACGCGCCGACCCATCGCATTTGCCGTTTCAGGCAGCAGAGCGAACTGGACCTGCGCGGGTGTAATCTTGTTGGGAAACCGGCCGGTTGCAACATGTTTCCACAGTTCAGTGTCCACGTTCAGCTTGTCCGCTGTCCCGGTGACCGACCATTTTCCATCTTGGGTCGTGATTTCGACTGTGCCGCCCAGTGGCATGGCGCTTTCGAAACACATGATTGCCAAAAAGGCCAGTTTGACCTGATTTCGGGGCACGGGCTCCTTCAGATTCCAGATAACCCGCACCCGTCCGGTGTGTTCGATGTCCTTGAGCAGTTCGGTCACTTCGGCACGGCCCAGCGGATGTTCTCCTGCTGATCCGAAGGCAACCCGAAAAAACCGGATACGCGAACCTGCACTGCCAACGCTGCCCGTGATCAACTCCATCTCGGGGCCCTGGACAGCGCCAACCATGTCCAACAGCTCCAGCCCGTTGGTGATCGCCCCGATCGGGCTGATCAGATCATGGCAGATCCGTGAGCCAATCAATTCAGCCAGGTTGACGTTCGTGTTGCCCATGCGTACCTCCTGCGGTATCTGCCGCAGGAACCGGAAGCCCCAAATGACAGACATGAATGCTATTCTTGCACCGGGCATGTTTGTTCGCCACCCGGATTTCCCCGAATGGGGCGTCGGACAGGTTCAGTCCAACATCGCAGGCAAGATCACCGTAAACTTTCGCGAGCAGGGGAAAGTGGTAATCGACGGAACACGCATCGCCCTGATGCCGGTCTTTGATCCGTGAAACTGGTTTAAGAAGAGTTAACGGAAAAGACCATATCTCCACTTGTTGCCTTCCCCCGAAGAACTGAGGTATCAGCCGCGTTGATAATACAGGATCGATAGTCTGACATGCCGGACGCTGGCCCCTCGTTCACGATTAAACTGGCGGAAACCCAGGACGAACTGCGCGCCGCGCAGCGATTGCGTTATGACGTATTTGTGCGCGAACTCGGCGGCGGAGGGGCGCTGATCGATCATGTGGCCGGGCTGGAACGGGACCGGTTTGATCCCTATTTCGATCACATGCTGGCCATTGATGATACGACCGGAGAAGTTGTCGGTGTTTACAGGCTGTTACCGGGGGATCGCGCCGCTGAATTGGGACAGTTTTATTCCGAAGACGAATACGATCTGAGCGTTCTCAAGCAAAGTGGCCGCAAGTTGCTGGAACTGGGCCGGTCGTGCCTGCACAGGGACTACCGGGGCGGTACGGCCATGTATCATCTCTGGAATGGTCTCTCTCGCTATGTGGCCCAGCGTCAGATCGAAGTCCTGTTCGGCGTCGCCAGCTTTCACGGCACGGATGTTCAGGAACTGGCCCAGCCGCTGTCCATGCTGCATCACAATCATCTGGCGCCGCCAGACCTGCGTGTGCGCGCCCAGCCAAACGTGTTTCAGACCATGGATCTTGTCGCACCGGGCGCATTGGATCGCCGCCGCGCCATGGTGCAGGTTCCGGCCCTGATCAAAGCCTATCTGAGGCTTGGCGGATTTGTGGGTGAGGGGGCGTTTATCGATCATTCCTTCAATACCACCGATGTGTGCCTGATCCTGGATACGACCCGTATGAACGAGCGCCAGAAGCGCATCTATGGCGGAGCTTGATCCGGTGAAAGATCCGCTTTGGAACAGTGAGGATGCGCCAGATCCGATCGAACTGGGTTTTGTCGGCTGGATTCTGGTGATCCTGAGAGGCCTGCCCTTGGCCATCCTTGTGTTCGGTGGGCTGCTTGTTCTGTTGGCCATTCGACTGATCGAGTTGCCGCTTTGTGGCGTTCGTCGCCCCGTTACACCGTTCATCAGCCAGTTCGTGTGCCGAAACGCGTTCCGAATCCTGGGAATCGGATTTCGCTACTCGGGGGCATTGATGAAGGAACACGGTGCCGTTGTCGCCAACCACACGTCCTGGCTGGATATATTTGCCTTGAACGCCCGCAAAAGGGTCTACTTCGTGTCCAAGGCAGAAGTTGCGAACTGGCCGGGTATCGGATGGTTGGCACGGGCCACCGGGACCGTATTCATCGAGCGGGATCGCAAAAAGGCGCGCGAGCAGACGGCGATATTCGAAGAACGTCTGAAGGCCGGACATAAGCTGTTGTTTTTCCCCGAGGGAACCTCGACCGACGGATTGCGCGTTTTGCCATTCAAAACAACGCTCTTTGCTGCTTTCTTCGCGGATGAATTGCGGGATTTCATGTATGTTCAACCGGTCTCGGTGGTGTTTCACGCGCCGAAAGGTCAGCCTGACCGGTTCTATGGCTGGTGGGGCGATATGGATTTCGCGCCGCATCTGCTCAAGACCTTGGGCGCGCGCAGGCAGGGGGCTGTTGAACTGATCTATCACGCTCCCGCCCGGGTCAGGGATTTCGCCAACCGCAAAGAACTGGCGGCCCATTGCGAAGCGGCAGTGCGCCACGCGCATGCATTAGCGCGGCTTGAAAAATAAGGCTTTGACCCTTGCGCTGCCTTCAAACCTGCCGTATACGCGCGCCATTCAAACCCGCAGGCGGGGTTTGGGCCCTGTAGGGGAGACATCCCTATCTGGCCCGCCGGTTGGAGCAGTTGCTTCTTTCACCCCCGCCGAGGCGTAAACCGGAAAAGGAAAACATAGCATGGCTCTTCCCGAGTTCTCCATGCGTCAGCTGCTGGAAGCTGGCGTTCACTTTGGTCACCAGACACAGCGTTGGAATCCCCGCATGGGCCCGTTCATCTACGGCTCGCGCAATGGCATCCACATCATGGACCTGACCCAGACCGTTCCGATGCTGGATCAGGCGCTGCAGGCCGTTCGTGACACCGTGGCAAAAGGTGGCCGCGTTCTGTTCGTTGGTACCAAGCGTCAGGCCGCTGGCCCGATCGCAGAAGCCGCTGAAAAGTCGGCTCAGTACTACATGAACCACCGCTGGCTGGGCGGCACCCTGACCAACTGGAAAACCGTTTCCCAGTCGATCAACCGTCTGAACCAGATCGACGAAGCGATGGAATCGGGCGCCGAAGGCCTGACCAAGAAAGAGCGTCTGGGCATGGAGCGTGACCAGGCCAAGCTGCAGGCGTCGCTGGGCGGTATCCGCGAGATGGGCGGCGTTCCTGACCTGCTGTTCGTCATCGACGTCAAGAAAGAAGCACTGGCCATCGCCGAAGCCAACAAGCTGGGTATCCCGGTTGTGGCTGTGGTTGACACCAACTGCTCGCCCGACGGCGTTGACTATATCATCCCCGGCAACGACGACGCAGCCCGCGCCATCGCGCTGTACTGTGATCTGGCCGCACGTGCCGCTCTGGACGGCATGACCGCTCAGATGGGTGCAGCAGGCGTTGACCTGGGCGCATTCGAAGAAGCACCGGTTGAAGAAGTCGTTGCAGAAGAAGCACCGGCGGAAGCTGCAGCAGAAACACCTGCCGAAGCGTAGGCTGCCCGTCACGTAAATGACATATGGGGCAGGGTATGACCTGCCCCAATTCCATTTGAATTGAGGAGAGCCAAGAGATGGCAATCACAGCAGCAATGGTTAAAGAACTGCGCGACTCGACCGGCGCAGGCATGATGGACGCGAAAAAAGCGCTGACTGAAACCGGCGGCAACATGGACGAAGCCGTTGACTGGCTGCGCACCAAAGGTCTGGCCAAGGCGGCCAAGAAATCGGGCCGTACCGCAGCAGAAGGTCTGGTTGCAGTTCACGTCGATGGCGGCAACGGTGTTGCTGTTGAAGTGAACTCGGAAACCGACTTTGTCGCGAAAAACGCTGAGTTCCAGGAAATGGTTGGCAAGATCGCATTTGCCGCAGAAGGAGTTGCAGATGTTGACGCGCTGCTGGCAGCTGATCTGGGCGGCAAGTCGGTTGCCGACACCCTGACCGACAAGATCGCCACCATTGGCGAGAACATGTCGGTACGCCGCATGGCCAAACTGTCGGGCGACACAGTTGTGTCCTACGTCCACAACGCAGCCACCAATGGCATGGGCAAAATC